>DASYAJ010000618.1:0-3515 GCA_036501405.1 Kapaibacterium sp. (SeqCode) | reverse complement strand
GAGACCGTTGCCGAGCCCGACGCGCTGACGAACGGTGCTCCGATGGGGGAAGTCCAAAGGCTATCGACCTGCTGCGGGATTGATTCCTTACTCCGCAAGCAGACGCCTGTGTCGCGCGTGGAACGAATGCGCATTGTTCCGAAGTCCACTTCGTCCCAGCAGAACTGCACCGAAAGGCTTGCTTCTTTGGCCCGAAGCGGAATCGTGTCCGAAGTGCCATCGCAAAAGTTTACCACGAGCGAGGCCGTATGCAAACGCCCCGCATGGACGTTCGTTGTGAAATTGATACTGAAAAGCAGGGAGCCTTTTCCGCTATCGGCGACGGTGTAGGGTGTCGTGATCGGATTGAGGAAGCTAAATTCCGATGCATCGGGGCCGACGATTTCATACGAGCAAACCGAAAGCGGATAATCGCCGGTGTCGGTCAGAGTGGTCGACCCATAGTTGACCGTACCATCGTTACGAACGCCGAAATCGACGAGAGGCGGAGTAAAATCGGGTTCCGGCTCTGCCCCGACACCCGAAAGATAGATCGAATCGAGCTGGCCGGTCGAGCACGTCATGTAGGCCCATTCTCCGATGGGACCATGGAAAAAGGGATGGAAAAGAAAATCCCAGGAGTGGGAACCGGAATCGAACGTTGAATCGGTCGGATTATTGTAAAATTCCGCAAACGGTGAGGCGGTCTTTGGTAAACTCGAATGAATGCCGACCTTGGTCGAAGCGAGATTGCGAAGTCCCAAATCGTAACCTTGCGGGCTGCCGATTTCGACCGTGCCGAAATCGACATGGTTCGAATCGTACTTCACCTGCCGGATTTTTTCGGCTCCGTTGAGACCGATCATAAGCGGAATGCTTCCATCGTCGAAATAAAAGGTGAGACACGCGGTCAGGGTTGTGTTTGTCTTCGTATTCGGATGGAACGTAATGTGGTACACACGAGAATCTCCCGCATCCAAATAAAAGTTTGTTATCGGTGGATCGTAGGAGAACCAGAGCGGATCGTTACACTGCAAGGTATCGAGCACGACCCGCGCCGTGGCTGTTCCATTGTTCGTGATCGTGTCGACGACGGTTGTGTCATCGCCAGAAAACATCGTTCCGAATTCGAGCGTGGTATCTCGTGCGATCATGTGCGCGGCGGCGCCGGTCCCCGTCAGCGTGATAAAGGTCAAATGGTTTTCGTTATCGGTCAGGAGTGCCGTCGCGTGATAGGTGCGCGCCGCAGTCGGTTGGAAGGAAAAAGTGAAAGGAACCGTTGTCCCCGGTGGAACGCTGAACGGCACCACTTTCGAAACGACCGGAAAAGCTGCCGCGTCCGGACCCGCCATGGACAAATTGATAATCTGATAGGTCGCGCTGCCAGAATCCGAGACACTCGTCGATGCTTGGTTGTAGCTGTTGACGGGAACGGTTCCAAAGTCGATCGCGAGTGGCCCGATCGATCCATTGGGTGCCACACTGTATCCGCTGAGCGCGATGGAAACGAGCCGGTGTCCGCAATCGGCATTCGGACATTGGAGATTCAGGAATGCCTGGCTATGGACATTCGGCTGTCCGGGTTGGTACGAGACCGTAAAGGCGTTGCCCGAAACCGAATCGAGCGTAAAGCGAAGCCCACGCTGGGAACTCAGAGTGAAATCGGCGGCATTCGTTCCAGAAATCCATACGCTATCGACCTGCAACGGATCCAACCCATAACTCGCGATGGAATCGAGCTGCGAGCTGACCGTGCCGACGTTCGTCGTTGGGAACGAAAGCGAATTATATTCCACGGCGATGCCAGCGGTGTACTGCGCGCTTCGGACGGTAATGCCTCCGGTGGCTTGCCGGTAATAGGAGCCATCCGGCTTCGCGGAATTCCGGTTATAGATACGGAACTGAAATGGAACTCCCTCGCTCGGATAAATCGCGCTATAGACATGGTTCGGCTGAAACCTTGTTTCAATGACATGGACCGAATCCGCGTCAATCGGATTTTGATTGTTGCAAATCTGGAGATAAACATTGTACTGCGTCTGCTCCCATGTTGCTGGATTCAGAAGCGGGAGCGGTGCGTTCCACGACGGATCGTTGTACATGTAGCGGGCGTCGAGGCCTGTGGAGTCCTCACCGGGAAAGATGCCGAAGGTCCCGCTAAAATAAAATTTGGTCTGCACGCAGGATGACGCGGCGAAGTGGGCCGCTTTCCATGGCGGAACGCCGGAGGCATAATAGGCGGGAACGAAAACGGTGTCGCGCGGCGTCGTGCTCTTCCAAGGCGCCCATTGCGCGTTTGCAGTAGGGACCAGAATGAATAGCGCGGCAAACGTGAGTGCGGCCAAGGACCACAAACGAGAAACGGGATAGGATCGTAGTTTTTCGGCGTCGCGTATCGGTGTTGTTCTCATACAAGAGCAAGAACTTCAACAGACAAGAATGTGTGGGCATTCATTCCCGTCCGATGTGATGAAATCGTTGCCTCGCGTTAAACAAGATTGCAATCAGCAAGTTTGCTTCAACAATTTTGCACGCGCAAGGCGATGAAGTGGCAAACCGAGCAAATGAACTCGCTCAGCATGGGCATGCGGAGGTCGAAAGAAGGAATAGGAATCGTGGATCGGAAAAAACGGAATGGAGCAAACCCGGCAAACCGATCGCATCGAGCGTTTCGACGCATGTGAATTCCTTTCGCGGAGCAACGCGGTTGAAATTCAGTCCGGCAACCGGCCCAAAATGGGAAGGGTTCCATGGAATTAGGCAAAGCGGAGGAAAATGTGTCGGAAAGTTAAGAATGTGGGGAATTATGGAAGAAAACTTCGGATATTTTTTATCAAATTACCCATTTTTAACGAGAGGCGAATAAAATTGATTATTTTTGCAGTCTTGTTTTCGCTTTCCTATTCTTGCGTGCTGCTTTTCCTTGCGATTTCATTCACCGCTCACCGTGCTGCGGCCCGGTCCGTCGAGGATTTTGGCGACGCGTCACGAAAAGGTCGGTGAAACAAACCATTTCGCTTTCTGGAAAGTCCGCTTTCTGGGAAGCCGCTTCTTCGGAAGCGATCCTGAGGCAGGCGTAGCGAACGAATGTTCTTTTCACCATCAAACCGTGACTGAATTCAACCAATAGCATGAAGCTCCGAATCTCCATTCCAAACCTCCTTCTCTTCACTGTGCTTTTCATCGGAACGCTGTCGCTCGGCACCCCGCCAGCACACGCGGGCAAACCGAATGCCGTCGATTCCATCGTAGCGAAGCTCGATCCGCATCCGGCAATGCCCGATAGCACCAATAACGGCTTTGCGAAGCTCGTCGTGAAAAACCTCGGGCCGATTATCAACTCCTCCTATGACGACTTCGCGCCGACTATCACTGCCGATGGCAGCACGATGTTTTTCGTCTCCGATCGCAAAGGGGGATTAGGGTTGCACGATTTCTGGGGAACCGAGTCGCCTGGAAGTGTCGACACGATCTGGAATACACCGATCGACGTAACGGACATTAACTCTACCTTTGCCGATGGTGCTGCCTCGATC
>DASYAJ010000617.1:0-2284 GCA_036501405.1 Kapaibacterium sp. (SeqCode) | reverse complement strand
GAAATGCCGAAATTCGCGAAAATTAAGCGAATTTCAGATTTTCAATCTGGACGAGAGGGAGTGATGTCAAAATTTCACTGGCAGGCAACTGCTGATCGAGCCGAGCAGAATTGATGGCAGCAGCAGGGTATTCCCCTTCTCCATATTCAGCAACTATATTGTAGAGCGTGGTCCGTTCTGCGGGAATGAATCCCGCACTGCGAATGAGATCGACCGTCTCCTTCACCGAAGTCGTGTGAACGAAATTGGCGGAAGCATGGACATTCTCTTCTTCAAGCACTCCGCCGAAATCGTCCGCGCCAAAATTCAGCGCGATCTGCCCGATTTTTTTTCCTTCCGAGAACCAACTTGCTTGAATATGTGGGAAGTTATCGAGAAATATGCGCGCGATGGCGATCATTTGGAGATAGCGGGTTCCCGTCGCGTACGTTGGAATGATCTTTTCGAGCGGCGTATTACCCGGCTTGAAACTCCAGGGAATATACGCGGTGAATCCGTGATATTCGTCCTGCAAATCACGAATCACAGAAAGGTGCTCGATGATGTCTTCGTCCTTTTCGAGATGACCATACATCATGGTCGCAGTGGTTTTGTAACCGAGCTTGTGTGCTTCGCGCATGACGTTCAGCCAGTCCGCAGTGGTGCCTTTCTTGCTGGATATTTTTCTTTTTACTTTATCGCTCAGAATTTCTGCGCCGCCGCCGGGGATGGAATTTAATCCAGCTTCTTTCAACTTCAACAATACTTCCGGGATCGAAAGACCCGATACATTCGCCATTCCAATGATCTCGCTCGTCGAAAAAAAGTGGGGATGGATTTCTGGAACTTCTTCTCGTGTGCGGCGGACCATTTCCGTGTAATATTCCAACGGAATCGCGGGATTCACGCCGCCTTGCAACAGCACGGTTCGCACGCCACGCTTTGCTGCAGCTTTGAAACGCGTTATCATTTGATCGACCGTATAGGTATAAGTATCCTTATCGCCTTCGTGACGATAGAAGGCACAAAAGATGCAATCGACGTTGCAGATGTTCGTGTAATTCGGATTCGAATCGATGACAAACGTCACGCGGCGCTCAGGATTGATGCGATAGCGCCACGCCTCGGCAAGCTCCGCGAGATCGAGGAGCGAGGCATTTTGGAGGAGCCACAGGCCCTCTTCGCGGGTGAGGCGCGCAGCGGTGTTAATTTTTCCTTTTATAAGTTCCAGCATTCTCCGGGATATCTATATGCAATTGCTTCGGGTTGGGATTCTTTTATCGTCTTGCTATTCGCAATCCCATGATCAGAAAGCGATGCAAATTCCATCTCGAATTCCGCCATTGCTGCGTGTTCTTCGAGCGTGAAGCGGTATCGGAACTGCGAGAGATAATCCGAAACTTCGGCTTCGCTCATTCCTAAACGCGCGCCGTGCTCGCGACCTAACCGCCCCCTGCCCCCGCCTTGAAAAGGCGGGGGTTCTGTTGCATTTTCTAGCGATTTTTCGAGCGAACCGATGATTTCGTTCCGAGCCGCTTCCGGCGTTCCCTTTCGGATTGCCCACACCGCAAAAACGAACGGCATTTCCTTCCACGCGCACCATTCTTCCGCAAGATCGAATATTCTGTCAAAGTCTGCGATGCCGCCTCTGTATGCCGCCTCTAATGCTTTATCGCCAATAAGTAAAACCGCATCAAAATTTTCATACGAGTGATCGGTAGCGGAAGTTCGATGAAATTCGTAATCGGAAATTCCGAATCGTTTTTCCAGCAGCACCCGCAGAAGTTCCACGCTTGTGGATGTTTCCGAAGTAATAGCAATATTTTTTCCTGCTAATTCCTGCCAATTGTATTTGCTGAAGAGAAGCACCGAATTCGCTTTGCCTTTTACCGCGACGCCATAATCGAGCTTTTCGAAATCGTTGCTCAAATTCATATAATCCCGAAGCGACATCGGGCCGGAAGCAATCGATGGGTATGACTGACCCTCGCGACTCCCCTGCTCCGCGAGTTTGCCAAATACTCTCGGAGCAAGCGGAGCGAGCTTGAGCACATTCGAGTAATCCGGGAACGCATTATAAAACGGCACCGAATTCAGATACGGCATCTTGCTGACGACCGACCATTCCTTCTTTGGATACAGCGCAATCGGGTTATACCAAACATCGCGTTCTACCGGTAACTTTCCCGCATCGTGAATGATCGAAATAAGCTTCCCTTTCGCAAGTTCCATCGGGCTGATAGCGCCGGCATCGTGCGCAATGCGTTCCTCGCCGACCGTACCATCCATATCGTCCGCGCCAAAG
>DASYAJ010000616.1:0-2198 GCA_036501405.1 Kapaibacterium sp. (SeqCode) | reverse complement strand
ATGCATGGCAGTTATCCGGGAAATCACCGGATCTTGTGACACTCCATTTTGATGGATATGGAACGCTGAAGACAGCAACATCCTCCTACACGGTGATGCGCATTGCGGAAGATTACGGTGCAGGAGAGGTCGATTACGAATGGTACACGCTCGACCCACTCGTTTTGGTTGCGAGTTATAGTCATAATAATAATGTGCTGCTCACGCTGGAACCCTCGGTTTCATCGGGAACGCCGAACTGGACGGTCCCATCCTTCCTTGCATTCGACACCTTGGCCGGTACTTCCCAGAAGAAATCTCTGACTATTACGAACAACGGCACTGCGGCGCTGATGCTTCCCTCGCTGACGCTCCGCAACGGGACCGCTTTTTCGCTCTCCGATACCTCTGTCGGAAGTATTGCGGTAGGCAGCTCGGCAACGATTTCGGTAACTTTTTCACCAAAGGTGTCCGGTCCGTTCTTCGATACGCTCGTTATTGGCCCCATAGCTGCACCGCTTGCGCTGGTCTATCTTTCCGGCATTGGAGAAATGGGAAAAATTGAGGTCGAGAAAGATACGACGTTGATGCAGGCCGTGACCGGCAGTTCAGACACTGAACACGTTACCATTACAAACCATGGTGAAGTTTCGATGATGATTACCGTAGCGCTAGTTCTGAATACGCCGACCGATTTTGCTGCGGATGACTTGGTCGATCCCCTTCCGATTGCAGCAGGCCAGTCAGCAAATCTGAGTGTCTATTATTCACCGACATCCTCTTCTGCTGCTACATCGTCGGCAGTGGTTTCGATGACATACACCGATGGCGGATTGAATGCCGATACTACATTCGTTCTCAATGGAACGGTTGAATCGTCCGGCGTGCAACCGGGCGAGGCCATGGAACCCATTACCTTCTCACCCAACCCCGCGAGTTCGCGCATCATGTTCGATGGTCTGGCGGGAATTAAAGGAATTCGCATCCTGGATGACGCTGGCCGAATGCTTCTTTCACAAAAGGTTTTCGGACCGCATGCCACATTCGATGTAAGCACATTACCATCTGGAGTTTATACCGCCGTGCTCGATCAAACAAATGGAAATCCGAAGATTCAACGATTAACGATTCTGCATTAATCATACATACGGAAGTAAAAATGAAGAAAATATTCTCGTTTGCAGTTTCCACCGTTTTTACAGTCGTCCTGATGGTCGGAATTATCAGCTCGGCTTCGGCCCAGTGGACGGAAGCGATCGGACCGTATAGTTCCAGCATTTATTGCTTTGCTTCGGCCAATGGGAATCTTTTTGCCGCCTACCAAAAAGGCGTTTTCGTTTCGACGGACAACGGCGCAAACTGGACCACCTACACCAACGCCTTTACGAATATCAATGTGACATGTCTTGCTGCTTCTTCGGACGGTAACGGCGGTACAAATCTGTTCGCGGGAACAGGGTACGCCGGCCCGTATCTTTCGACCGACAATGGCAAGACCTGGATTCAACGGTTCATCGACGTCGATCCGAGTGTCTCTTCCCTCGCAATATCGGGCACCAAACTTTTCCAGGAACCAATAATGGCGCCTTTGTTTCGGCCGATAACGGCGTAACATGGGATACGATCAATGTTGCATTGCCCGCACATTATCGTGCAACCTTTTTCGCCTTTGGCGCGAAAGTGTTCCTTGTCTCCGGTAACGGCATTATCGTTTCGAATGACGGTGGGACAACCTGGACCCTCGTTGATAGTACCACAATCGTTGCCGGACTCACCGCATCGAGCACGGACCTTTTTGTCGCAGCCGTTGGCCTCTTTCGATCGTCGGACGATGGAAGAAATTGGACTGAAGCCGATGATGGTTTAGCGATCAATGCGCCATTCAATATTGTGAGCGCCCTTGCCTTTGCTGGAAACGATTTATTCGCTGGTACTAAATCTAAAGGCGTCTTTTTTTCGACCGACGCCGGCTCAACATGGACCTCGATCAGTTCCGGCTTACCCAACAATGGAATACCCAACAATCTCGCCTATACCCAACTGTTTTCCTTAGCCGTTACGGATTCCTTTGTCTTAGCGGGATTTAATCAGGGAGGAATTTGGAGGATGCCGTTATCGCAAACATTCTCCGGCATACCGCAGCCATCCGAGCAAGACCCCGCCTCCTTCGTGGCCTATCCCAATCCTGCAAGCAACTCCATTTCCTGGGACGGCCTTGA
>DASYAJ010000615.1:0-13944 GCA_036501405.1 Kapaibacterium sp. (SeqCode) | reverse complement strand
AGAACATCTCATGCTGGATAAGAGACTCCTCGATATAGCTACAAGAGTTCGTAAAAAATCCCTTCATACCTTGCACTTTAAATAATACAGCATTAAAACTTCCCAATGTGAACAAAACACAAAAAATTTTCGGCATGCACTGAGCCTAATTTCTGCATCGGCTTTGGAAGAGCATTCATTGGTATTCGAATACAATTGGTTGGGACAGTCTGAGATAGCTTGAGTTTTAAAAGTCCCTTACGTGTTCCGGCATGGATGTAGAGGAATTTACGGGGTGAAACACTCATTGAAGCACCAATTCTAAGCGTTGCATCATAATAAGCGAGGTAACCATTTTTCCAGCACGACGGCTGAAGGGAAGATTCAATGTCCTTGTAAAGCATTTCAAAACTTTTATAGTTTCTTCCATTTAATTTTGAACCGATATTGCGAACACTCCTTTTAAGCAAGTAATTATTTAGCTTCCTCTGATGCAAATGCGTTTTAGTACCATAAATCTTATACCAGTTCTTTATTGCCATCTTCAAACCATGGCAGCGAAAAAAACGAAGCTGTAATTCTAAATCGCAATAATATGGGGATCGCTTATATTTGGCTATCCTTTGTGACAATGATGGTTTTTGCGTTGATTTCATTCCCTGCCTCCCGCCTCTTCTAAAATTTCAACGATTTGCGTTAAGACTTGGAAATTGTCCTCATCAGTCTGCGACCATGCTTGCTCCCCGAAGGCGTCCGTCAGACCTCTATTGTTGTTCCGTATTTCGGAGATAGAATCGAGTTCACTTTTGGCGTGATATAGCGGAGTGTCACCGTTCCTGTCACGAAAATTTATGGCAGCTCCATGAGAAATCCAAAATTTTAGAAGTTCAGGTGAACTCTGATCGATCGCGATTGAAATCCAATCCTTCGATCGAGCTTTTATTCTTCCGCCGGAAGAAATCAGGAGCCTAATCAGAGTCGAGTCCGTAAATAGTTCTGGGCTGGAAAGGCAACTGTCAAGAACCTCTTGAACGCTTAAGAGAAATCCCTCTCGGCCCAAAACACTTGCAGGTTTCGCCCATTCCCCTAGTAAGGGATAGAAACTTTTATCGAAGCCGATTTGCCTCGGGTGATTAGACGCCCACTCCAGGACAAAGGTTATCATTGTATCGCCCATTTCCCATTCGTCACTCACGTCTCCAAGTTGATAATTTGTACCGTAAATCCATGTTTTTCTATCTGAAAAAGCTTCCCAAATTGGGTCGCGGTCAGTTGGCGTTAAATAAGGTCCTTCTAAATTCGTGTCAATTAACGCCCCCCAGGTCATATCAATTCGAGCCCCATCTTCAAGAAGCATCCTCACAATTTCCATCCGTCCGCATGAAATCGCAGCAACGAGCGGCGGCCATGGATCACCACCAACATCAACTTGACGATTTGCGAGACAAGGAAAGCGGGCCAAGAGCGTTTCCAACCGAGCCGAATCGATTGTACAGAAGTTAATTTCGTCTGGTCCTTCGCATTGCGCGCGAAGGGTTCCGCTTGCAAAAAGGCCAGCGAAGAGGCTAAGGATGAAAAGCCGTCTTAGAGACTCGATCATGAAGAGTGTAAAAACGCAAAACGGGCACTTCATTTAAAAAAGTGCCCGTCGTTCGATTCGAATTAAATCCGGGAACAAAGTTACACCGCCTTCGCGAGCAGGTGCGCGGTGATCGGCTGCTGCTTCACCGCGCCAAATAGCGCGCATCCCTCTGGATTCCTTCCCGCACATACTCCGCGGCCAGTACGGCGAGATCGACTTTTCGTTCCTTTGCGAGCGTCTTCAATTGCCTCGCGGACGCATCGTCGATATGAAGCTGGATCAGTCCTTCGGTCCGCTTGAGATTTGGAAAGGCTCCCGGTTCCGTCATTCGTCCCTCTTTAGAGAAACTGAAGTAATCGCTAAGCTCGTGGATCGCCCAGAACTCCCGTTCATCGTCTTCGGAATCGAATTTCGGAATAGGTTTAAGGTCTTTCTTCGTCATAAACTTTTCTGTCGTTTCTGCTCATTGGTCTTGCCGATATTACTCGAATACGCTTTGCCCTTACGGTAACACCACGGAAAGCAATCGGTTTCCGTCGGTTTTTCCTAACACAGCATAGCGCGTCTCGGAAGTCGAATGTTTCGGGTCGTCGGAAAATTGCAACGGCACATTTCCAAAAATTTCCTCCGCTTCCGCGTCTGAAACTCGGTGTTTTTTCCAACTCTTATCTTTGTTGCCAGCATCCCACTCGAAGCTGGTACATTCGGCGACGAGCGGGGCAATTTGTAGATGGCGATCCGGTTCGAGTGTCACAATACAAAAATACGAAATCGGAGGGTCAATGTTCAATAAACATCGTTGACTATCGGTGAGGATTCGTTTCGGAAGCATCCTTCTCGATTCGAAAATTCTTGACATTGCCTTTTTTATTTCGTATCTTTATATTGTCTTTGATAGGCACCTGTTTCCATTGGAAAAGAACTGAAGTATAAAAGAGATTTTAATTATAAATTCTAAAGTTTCAATTTTGGCCTGGGAACTATGAATTATGAACGGGCCACACTTGAATTTCGTTCGTTTTAAGCAATATTCATGAATTCCACTTTCCCCCCGCACCGATATTTGGAAGCCTGTGCTATTAAAATATAAAAGTGGAATGAATGGAGTTCGGATTTCTTTGGATGGCTCGATTTTCGTCAGGACTTCGGTATTAGCATGGAAAACACCTTCAAAAACGATATTCTCGATTCTTTAGAAAAACCGGCTGGAGCGCTGGCTCAAGAGCGCGGCCTGAACCTGCTGCGAATTAACGTTCGTGGCACAGGCAGCGCGCCGGTTATCGAAGTGCTGCTCGATGGCGAGCGGCTTGTTTCGATTGACGATTGCGAATTCGTCAGCAAAGGGCTGGACGCATCGATCGAAGCGGGGACATTAGTGAAAGGCAATTACCGTTTGGATGTTATGTCGCCTGGCATCGATGAGCCGCTGGTGCAGGATTGGCAATTTCAGCGAAATCTCGGCCGGCTCGTCGAAGTGCAGTACCGCGATGGGGGCGAGCATCATACGCTGCATGGGCATCTTCGGAATTATACGATCGAGGAGATCGGTATCGAACCGATACACCTGAAATCGAATAAGCCGAAAAAGAAAGCGGTGACGAGTGAGGGCGAGACCGTCACCTTAGAACGCGACGAACAGCTTTACGAGAGAGACGTGGAATTAGTAAAGATCGCTCGCAAGCATCTCGTAAGTGCTGTCGTGCAGCCCAATTTCCGATGAGTTTATTTAGTAGAAGAACTTTTTATCTTTTTCGATTTTCGAGGTTTGGGAGTTTCCTCTTTAAATTTAATTCCTTGCGCCACTCCTGCGTCGTGAATGCGCTGCTTCATTGCCGTAAGTTCATCGGGTTTGTATTTGGAGGCATTCGCTTTCTTATGAATAGCGCTCCAGGATCCTCGAGTATGCGAAGCGTTATCGATCGGATATTTATGATGCCCTGGGTCGGCAAAGGCGACATTGCCATATTTTTTTAGACCGGGATCGGTTTTCACTGCCACCGATTTCCTATGTTTAACCGGCTTCGGTTGCTGTGAATCCTGTGCAAACGCGATTGAACTCGCGAGCAACAAACAGAGAGCGATTCGAGAAAAAAGACGCATAATTCCTCCTAAAAATGAAAAAAGCAGTGAGCGTTGGAAGCACTAATAACGCATCTTTCACAACGGAACGTTCATCTTTCCGTATTTTTGTAGCGTTCAGAAATCGAACGAATTAGAAGGACGATCTATCAAACGGTTAGCGGTTTTTGCATCGGGATATGGGACGAACCTCGCACGAATCCATACGGAAATTGTGGAAGGTAGGCTTCGGGGCGCAGAACTGGCGCTCGTGATCTCGAATAATTCCAAGGCAGGGGCGCTGGAATATGCTCGGAAACAGGGTATTCGTGCCGAGCACCGTTCGGTTTTGCAGTATGGAGGCAACGCGGATCGCTATAATGCAGAACTGCTTTCGATGATGCAGGAATCGGGAATCGAAGTCGTGGCGCTGGCGGGGTATCTCAAGAAATTGCCGGAAGAATTTATCGAGACATTCGAGAACCGCATTTTGAATGTGCATCCCGCACTCTTGCCATCGTTCGGTGGCAGCGGAATGTATGGCGCACGAGTTCACGAAGCCGTGCTTGCGCGGGGATGCAAAGTGAGCGGCGCAACGGTCCATTTCGTGAGCAACGATTATGATGCGGGACCAATTGTTTTGCAGAAATGCTGTCCGGTAAGCGAGAACGATACGCTGGAAACGCTTGAACGACGCGTTCGGGAAATCGAATATGAGATTTTTCCGAAGGCTATCGGACTGCTCGCCAACGATAAGTTAATTGTAAAAGACCACAGAGTTACTATTCTTCCTTAATGCACACATCCGCCACAGCAACGACGCTCGATCGTATTCCTCTTCGCCGCGCGCTCCTTAGTGTTTACGATAAGAGTGGCCTCGACACTTTAGCCCGCTCGCTTGCTTCTCGAGGCGTTGAAATACTTTCGACGGGAGGGACCCTGAAATATCTGCAAGGGCTTGGAATTCCCGTTACGAGTATCAGCGATTTCACGCAATCGCCGGAAATTTTTGAAGGTCGTTTGAAGACGCTGCATCCGAAAGTGCATGGAGGGTTGCTCTTTAAGCGTGACGTTGGTTCCCATCTCACGGAAGCCGAAGAAAATAATATCCTTCCCATCGATTTGCTTGTCGTAAATCTTTATCCATTCGAGGAAACGGTCGCAAAAGCGGGTGCGACCGAAGCAGAGATTATCGAGCAGATCGATATTGGTGGCCCGGCCATGCTTAGGAGTGCGGCGAAGAATTTTGCGGCCGTGGCGCTGCTGACATCGCCAGATCAGTATAGGGACGTTGTTGACGCGATGGGCCAAATGGACGGTGCGACTGACTTTGTTCTGCGAAAAAGACTGGCAAGGGAGGGTTTTGAATTGGTAGCGCAGTACGATCGTGCAATTGCGGATTATTTCCTGGATGGTTCCGGCAAACAGCCGCAATCGTTGCATCTTTCGCTTCCACTCATTCAATCGTTGCGTTATGGGGAAAACCCCCATCAGAAAGCGGCGCTCTATGGCAACGATTTTTCCAAGATTTGCACCCAGCTTTGGGGGAAAGAACTTTCGTACAACAACATTCTCGATACTTCAGCTGCGCTGAATTTAATCGCGGAGTTTTTAGATTCAGCATCTCCGGTCGCGGCAATTATCAAGCACACGAACCCCTGCGGCGTTGCGGAGGGGGATACAACGCTCGATGCGTTCGAACGCGCTTTCACCACCGATCCAGAAAGCCCGTTCGGTGGAATTATTATTATGAATCGAGGAATCGATCTTGCTTTGGCAGAGCGGCTGAATTCGTTTTTCAGCGAGGTGATTTTAGCGCCGGAATTTGCAGACGATGCAATGGAACTGCTGAAAAAGAAAAAGGACCGCCGGCTCCTCACGTTTTCATCGGAGAAACTTTTATCGACGCTTTCGACTATGGACGAGCTTCGATCGGTCGTTGGTGGGATATTATTTCAATCGGCGGACCGAGAAAGTGAGACCAATTCTGGGATGAAATCTGTTACCACCACGCCGTTGACACCGGCGATGGAACGCGGCCTTCGGTTTGCAATGAAAATTGCAAAGCATTTGAAATCGAATGCGATTGCCTTTTGCGGCATTGAAAAAGGCTTTGCGCGAACGCTTGGACTTGGCGCAGGCCAAACATCGCGGGTCGAAGCAGCGCGAATTGCGATCGAACACGCGCGGCACCACGGGCTTTCGCTCGAAGGCTCTTTCGTGGCCAGCGATGCGTTCTATCCCTTCGCCGACAGCATGATGGAAACCGTTCGTGCCGGAGCCATTGCGGTCATCGAGCCGGGCGGTTCGGTTCGCGATCAGGAAGTAATCCAGGCGGCGGAAGAACATTCCATCGCGCTCGTCATGACGGGTGTCAGGCATTTTCGGCATTAAGAATTTGTAGTCGTGACTTTCAGGTCACGGCGGGTTTAAGAAATCTATTCGTTTCTCTACGTGACCTAAAGGTCACGACTACACCACATGCTCAGTTTATTCAGCGCGGATATCGCGGTCGATCTCGGAACGGCCAACACGCTCATCTATATGAAGGGCAAGGGAATCGTTCTGAACGAGCCTTCGATCGTCGCATTCGATTCGACCACGAAAAAAATTGTCGCGATTGGTCGCGAAGCACAAGCGATGGTTGGCCGCACGCACCGGGATATTCAGACGATCCGTCCGATGAAGGACGGCGTTATCGCCGATTTCGAGATTGCGGAAGGCATGCTTCGCGCGCTCATCAAAAAAGTTCATCCTTCGTGGCTTCCCTCGCGTCGCATCGTCATTAGCGTTCCCTCCGGCATTACAGAGGTAGAAAAACGTGCCGTGCGCGATTCGGCCGAACATGCCGGAGCGAAAGAGGTCCATCTGATCGCAGAACCGATGGCGGCGGCGATCGGCATTGGCCTCGATGTGGAAGCGCCGGTCGGGAATATTATCATCGATATCGGTGGCGGCACGACAGAAATCGCGGTTATCGCGCTTTCGGGCATTGTCAATCAGGAATCGATCCGCGTGGCCGGAGATGAACTCACGACGGCTGTGATGCAATTCTTCAAACGTAACTATAATATTCTCATCGGTGAGCGGACGGCAGAACTGATTAAATGCCAGGTTGGAAGCGCCATGCCGCTCGAAGAAGAATTGATGGTCGAAGTGAAAGGCCGCGATCTTGTTGCGGGAATTCCGAAGACGATTGAAGTGAGTTCCGTGGAAGTGCGCGATGCGCTCGCAGATCCAGTCAACCAAATTGTCGAGGCGGTGAAGGTGAGCCTCGAACGAACACCTCCGGAACTTTCCGCCGATATTCTTGACCGCGGCATGATGCTCTCTGGTGGCGGCGCGCTGCTCAAAGGTCTCGATGAACGCCTGCGACTCGAAACAAATCTTCCTGTTCATGTCGCGGACGATCCGCTCACGGCTGTTGTTCGCGGCACGGGAAAAGTACTCGAAAATCTTTCGCAGTTTATGAAGGTGCTTATTAAGAGCCGCCGGTATTGAATTTATCCGTCGATCTATTATGAAAACCGAATCGATTATGCTGCACTCGGATGGGAGCGAGATGCAGACCTTTATTGCTCGCGCCGAGTCTCCGAAATCGCCCGGCCTGATTCTCTTTCAGGAAGCATTCGGCGTGACGGAACACATTAAGGATGTTTGCGAGCGATTTGCGAAGCTCGGCTACACCGTTGCCGCGCCGGAACTGTTCCATCGCACAGCTCCTCCGGGTTTTACCGTTAGCTCCACCGATTGGAACGCTGCGGCACCGCACTTCCAGGCCGTCAATGCCGATACGATTGCAAGCGACGCCACAGCGGTTTTTGAATGGCTGAAGAACGATTCCCACGTCGATAGTTCGCGCATTGGTGCCATAGGATTTTGCCTGGGCGGGCGCTGTGCTTTTATTAGCAATGGCAAACTTCCACTCCGCGCGGCAGTTTCGTTTTATGGCGGCGGCATCAATACGTTGCTCGATCTGGTTCCCACGCAATCCGCGCCGATCCTTTTCTTCTGGGGTGGACTCGATACGCATATCACACCCGAATTGCTACACGCGACGATGGACGCGATGACAAAGGCGAGCAAGCCGTTTATTAACGTCGAAATTTCCGATGCGAACCACGCCTTTTTCAACGATCAACGTCCTGCATACGGTGCGGTCGCCGCCAAACATGCCTGGGCGCTGACGACATCGTTTTTGGGAACGCATCTCAAAGGTGCATAATGGATTCCCCTGAACGCATCCTTGTCGTCCGTTTGGGGGGAATAGGAGATGTCATCTGCACGCTGCCTGCGCTCGAAGCCCTGCGTGCCGGGTTCCCAAATGCTTTCATTGGATACGCAGTAGAAGAACCAGCATACGATATTGTCCACAATCATCCTGCGCTCGATACAGTGCATGTATTTCGTCGCCGCGATGCGATGAAAAAAATAAAAAGCATTTCTCATTTTGGCGAAGGAGTTGCGGAGATTACTCGTTATAAAAATTCCCTTCGTTCGGAGCGATACGATCTTGCGCTCGATTTCCAGCGCAATCTCAAAGGTGCTGTTCACTGCCTCTTGAGTGGCGCAACGCGGCAAGTGGGATTTACTCCGCCAACAGCAAGGGAATTCAACCAGCTTTTTCATAGCGAGAAAATCGATCCCGCTCCGGCGGTGCATTGGGTGGATAAATTTCTTGCCATGTCGCGCGCGGTCGGAGGAAAGATGGATGCGGCCTGTTACCGCTTGCCAGATGCTCCGGAAAGTCGCGAGTTCGTTCAGGATTTTCTTCAGAAGAATAACATTTCTCGCTATATTGCGATGCATCCAGGCGCGAGCGCATTCGACCCTGCGCGATTATGGGAACCGGAACGGTTCGGTTCTGTTGCTCAAGCGATGGAGAAAGAATTTGGAATGAGAACAGTCGTGACATGGGGTCGCGGCGAACGGGAACGAGCCAATCGTGTTATCGAAAGGAGTCATGGAAGCGCATTGCTATTTCCAGAAACGAAATCGATTCTCGATCTTTCGGAACTATACAAAGGCGCAACGATCTACATCGGTAGCGACACCGGCCCGATGCACCTTGCAACAGCGGTTGGATTGCAAAGCATTGTTTTGTTCGGATCCGGTAATCCAGCGGCGTATGGTCCACGAAGCGCCGGCAGTGTGGTTGTCTCGAAAATGAACAATACCCGATTGCAACCTCTTTCTGAAATTTCAGTCGAGAATGTGATGCAAGCCGTTCGCGATGTCTTTTCGCAGTCCTGAATTGGAATTGCTTCTCGCTTTCTTGCTGTTGGTTTTATTCAATGAACAGACCAACGACTCTCGGTGAACTACGCCGCTCCGGATATGAAGTGCTTCCCATCAAAGAGGAACTTCGCCAAAACCTTATAAAAAAATTACGCGCCGGTGAGCCGCTTTTTCCGGGCATCATCGGATATGAGGACACCGTTATTCCGCAAATTGTGAATGCGGTTCTTTCGAAGCACGATATTATTTTGCTCGGGCTTCGCGGACAAGCGAAAACACGCATTGCGCGGCAACTCACGGAACTGCTCGATGAATGGGTTCCCATCGTTGAAGGCAGTGAGATAAACGACGATCCGTTTCACCCGATTTCGTTCCATTCCGTTCATCTCGTGCAGGAGAATGGAGATGCAACACCCATCGCATGGCTGCACCGCTCGGAACGCTACGGAGAAAAGCTCGCCACGCCCGATGTGACGATTGCCGATATGATCGGCGATATCGACCCGCTCAAAGCGGCACACCAACGTTTGCATTACTCTCACCAAGGAGCCATTCATTTTGGAATCATTCCGCGGACCAATCGAGGAATTTTTACAATCAATGAACTTCCCGATCTTCAACCACGCATTCAAGTAGGGCTATTTAATTTGCTCGAAGAGCGCGATATTCAGATTCGTGGCTTCAACATTCGCATCCCGCTCGATGTCATGATGGTCTTTACGGCAAACCCGGAAGACTACACGAACCGTGGGAACATTGTTACGCCGCTTAAAGATAGGATTGCTTCGCAAATCCTGACCCACTATCCGATTTCGATGGAACACGCCATTGCTATCACGGAACAGGAAGCGTGGACTGCTCGCTATGGCGAAGAGGGGCTGGTGGTGCCACAGTATTTCAAGGAAATCATCGAGCAGATTGCGTTCGAAGCTCGGAAATCGGAGTTTATCGATCAGAAGTCCGGCGTCTCCGCGCGGCTCACGACGAGTGCGATGGAAGCTCTGATATCGAACGCCGAACGACGATCGATTCTCAATGGCGATGAAATTATCCTCCCCCGCATCACCGATCTTGCTTATGTCACCAGTGGCGTGACAGGCAAAGTGGAACTGGTTTTCGAGGGCGAGCAGGAAGGCATGGCAAAAGTCGCGCGGGCATTGGTTGGAAAAGCCGTGAAGGAAATTTTCAAAAAGTATTTTCCCGACCCGCTGCTCCGCGAGCGTGCCACGAATGCGCTCAATCGTTACGAAGAGCGCTATGCGAAACAACCGCAGCAAGGAAAGCCGCAAAAAGAAGGCGAATACGATGCGCTGCTCGGATGGTTCGCACAAGGGAACGCAATCTCCCTGACCGATACGATGACATTCGCGGACTATTACAAGGAACTTTCGCGAGTGCCTCGTCTTCGAGAGATTACCATCAAGCACACAAAAATTCAGGAAGCGAACCGCTTCGAACTTGCGAGCGCCATGGAATTCGTGCTCGATGGGCTGCACCAACATTCCAAGCTCGCAAAAGAAGAGGCGTTCGGAGTTCCCGACGTTACGTATCGCGATATGGTGGGAAGCATATTCAATGCGAAGCATTCGTTTGGCGGCGATGATGAAGAAAACGAATTTGAACAGGCCTGATGCGAAGCCTTTTGGTTGGTATGAAACCTTCATGTCAAAAACGGAATTTAGCGGTGTACAAATCTACTCACCACTACCTTATGACCCGTAATAGTATTACTGCGGCAATCATCGTTGCGATTTCGCTCGCGCTTTCTTCTTGCGACCGCGGCGCGGGCCAGGAAATTGGCGTTGCGAGAAAGTTCGCCGATGCCGTCGCTCGGAACGATGTGCCAAAGCGCGACTCGATGATTGCGACGACAAAATTCAAAGAGTATTTTCGTAACGAATACGTTGCGCACGATATGCTCATGTGGTTTCGTTCCTTCTACGATTATAAACAAAGCCGGTTTATTGGCGCGGCAAGTGCCGACGTGGATCGAAATCTTAGCAAGGAACTGGAAGGCGCTTTGATCGATACAAATCAAATCCTGGAAACGGGGATGGTCAAAGTGAAATCGCCGGTCGCTGGAGACGATGCTGCCTTTTTCTGGATGGTCCATCAGGAAGGAAGGCCCTGGAGAGTGGCGATGGTCACAAAAGGAGAATCCGAAGTAAATTTTTAATAATATGCTGAACGAAGGCGATACAGCGCCGAATTTCTCGGCCAAAGACGACAAGGGAAACACCGTTTCCCTCAAAGATTTGCGCGGAACGAAAGTTGTTCTCTATTTTTATCCGAAAGACGATACGTCGGGTTGCACGAAAGAAGCCTGCGATTTTCGCGATAACTTAAACCGTATCAAGCGGAAGGACGCTGTCGTGATTGGCGTAAGCCCGGATAGCGAAAAGAGCCATCTCAAGTTCAAAACAAAATTCGATTTGACTTTTCCCCTCATCGTGGATGAAGACAAAACGCTCGTGAATTTGTATGAAGTTTGGAAGGAGAAGTCGATGTATGGACGAAAATACATGGGCGTCGAACGAACGACATTTGTGATCGACGAAAAAGGGAAGATCGCAAAAATCTTCTCGAAAGTGAAAGTTCCTGGCCATGTCGATGCCGTAATGCAAGCTCTGGATGCGATCAAATGACCTTCGATCAATTCCGACTTCCGGAACGCGTTCCCACATCCATTGGGTCTTCGAGGCTGATGCTCCGGCGTTACCGCACATCCGACGCAATCCATTTTGCGGAATTATTATCGCTTTCATTTACGGGACATCTCGAACCCTGGTCTCCTCCCTCGTTGAAACACGATGCAACGACCGGAGGCCGCAAAGCCGCAAGGGAACATATTTTGGCCGCGCTTGACCGCTGGGACGATGGGTCCGACTATCGGTTTTTTATTACGCTTCGCGAAACGGACGAGATTATCGGGCAGATAGGATTAACGCAAGTTGTGCGCGGGGTGTCGCAGTCCTGTTTTATCGGGTATTGGATCGGACTTCCATTTGTTCGTCATAGCTACGCCACGGAAGGCGTTGTGCTTGCCATGGAGTTTGCATTCGAAGTACTTCAACTTCACAGAATTGCAATCTGGATTGCAACCGAAAACGAAGTGAGCTTAAAAATTCCTGCTCGTCTTGGCTTACGCTTTGAAGGAACGATCGAACGCGCGCTCTTCCTCGGAGATAGTTGGCGGGACCATCACACCTTTGCGATGACGATCGAAGAATGGAAGGAAAGGAAACTAGAATTACGAAAAAGGTTTGCATTATGACTTTGCGAATATTATTCATTGGTCTGGCATGGATCGTGGGGCAGCAAGGGGTTATTGCTCAGGAGAACGCGTACTCGCTTGCGAAAAAACTCCAGGAACAGTTCCTAAGCGCGCCAGCAGTATCCTTTAGTTTTAACCTGCCGGAAGAAGGGCGCATTACGATCCTTGACGACGTTCACGGAGGCCATGTCCGCCTCGAAAGCGCAAAACTCACGATTGTTTCCGATGGGAAGACGATCTGGAACTACGATAAATCGACGAATCGTGAAATGATCGACAATGTCGCAAGTGGCTCGGCATTTCGGGATGCGTCGAGTCTCTTCCGATTTGCAGATAACTATACGGCACGAATCACCGCACAGCATGGCTCGCATTATACATTGGAACTTAGTCCGAATGCGTTGTTGCAATCGCTCTTCGGCGCTACCGGCCATATGCAAACGCTAACGCTGGAACTTCAGATGCGCAAGAATACACTAAGGGTTGTAAGTGCATCCGCTCAAAGCAAGCAGGGAACAACAAAAGCGGAACGGCTTTCCATCTCGACCTTGAAAACAGTTCCAGCGAACCAATTTTCGATACATCTGCCGAAATCTGCGACTGTTACCGATCTGCGAGAGTGATCGCTCGGTCCGCCAGAGCGGGACCGAGAATATCGCGAGTGTATACGAGAAGTTGTTCGAGCATTTCCATATCGGTCACCTTCGAGATATGCGTGATAGCGCGGTTTGCATGCTCGGCTGCTAACTTTGAGGCTTTCTGCAACACACCAATTTTTTCGAACAAGGACCGGACAGCCGGAACATCGCTCGCGTTGGCCTTTCGTTCTCGAAGCGCATCGAGTAATTGTCGCTCCGACGCAGAGCATTTGTCGTATTGCTGCATTGCAAGCACGAAAAGAATGGTCCGTTTTCCTTCGACAACATCTCCGCCGATGGTCTTGCCGAAAGAAGGAGTTCCCGTTAGATCGAGCAGATCGTCCTGAATTTGAAATGCCAAACCGAGTTCTCTTGCGAAGAGCCTCGCTTGCGAAAGATAGGTTCCGCCCGCAGCGATCGCTCCCAGTGCTGCGGAAAGTTCAAATAACCGCGATGTTTTAAGTTCGATCATCGTGAGATAATCGGAGACGGAAATATCGTTCCTCAATTCGAATTCTTTATCGAGCGCTTGCCCTTCACAAACGCCACGAAACCCGATTGCGAATTCGGGCAGCATTTGGGATGCATCTTCACACCGCGCGAGTGCTTCGAGTGCGAGCGCAATCATGACATCGCCGGCAAGGATCGCTTCATTCGTTCCATAAGCAATGTGGATCGTGGGCTGGCCCCGTCGCAAATCCGCATGGTCCATAATATCGTCATGGACAAGGGTAAATGCGTGCAATAACTCGACGGCCGCGCCTGCCGGAACCCATTGCAGCGTTGAGGAGGAGCTTCCCGACCAGATCGCGGTGAGCCGAGGGCGAGCACGCTTTCCACCTGCCGCCAGCGAAGCGCGGACCGGATTGTAGAGCGCGACTGGCTGTGCCGGGATGAATAATCCCAGGAATTCCTCCATTTCTTTTTTTATTTCAATATCTTTCACTTGGAAGAGCGTTAAATTATGTACCCAATTTTCCAAACAAATTTATTGTCCAATTAATCAAAATGAATATCTTCTGAAAAAAAACTTAATGAAGATGTTATTTTTTGAATTTCTAATAGAGAATGGGTGTTTTATCGCCGCGTGCAAGGGAAATGCAGGGGAATATGTTCATGATAATTTACGTTCATCATTGAGCATGATCTTTGCATTATTAATTATTTTCGGCAAC
>DASYAJ010000614.1:0-12946 GCA_036501405.1 Kapaibacterium sp. (SeqCode) | reverse complement strand
CTCCGGCTCGAACTGAGCGCGTGCGGCCGGTGAAAAAAGCGTCGTAAACGAAAGCGTGCCTGCGGCAATCAGGCACCATGCAGCAAAACGGCGGTTCAATGGTGAGATCGATCGAAAAGTCCAGCTCAAAGAACGAATCGGTTGCAAAAATCAGTCCTGATTTTCGCTTGCGGGCTAAAGAAATTCTAAAATCTCTTCGATGCTGTGGATCACCTTCGTTGCCTTCGGGGCTTCTTCGGAATGTTGCGTGACCAGGTATGCGGTTTTTGTCCCAGCCCGCGTGCCGGCTTCGATGTCCGTCATCGCATCGCCGATCATCCAGCTCTTCGCGAGATCGATGTTCCATTTTTGGGCGGCTTCCAGCAGCATGGCGGGGGAAGGTTTGCGACGCGTAGAGGAATGATCCGTATCGGTGCAGACAAAAATATCGTCGAACCGCACACCCGCGCGCGCTTCGATCGCGCGCTGCATCTCCTCGTGGACAGTGTTTAGATCGGCATCGCTCATCAACCCCAATCCGACTCCGCGCTGATTCGTAATGATAATCGCGAGGTATCCGCGCCGCTTGATTTCAGCGAGCGTTTCGACCACGCCTTCCATCAGCTTAAATTCGTTCCAATGCCGCACATACCCTCCGAGGATGCGCGCGTTGATCACGCCATCGCGATCGAAAAAAATAGCAGGGGTTTTTGGTGAGGATTCTAAATGCACGAGAGCGTAACAATTCAATGAGAATTACCGTCCCGAACCATTCCAGTAAATTATTAATCAAAAAATTGGGTATTAAAAAGTGACCTGAAACGGGCATGCAAGCCGGAAACATCAGTGAACTTTTTATCGTAACATCTTTTTCACAATCACAATAAATTCTCGAATATATATGAAAAAGGTTCTTTTCTCGATAGCCACTCTTGGTTTGGTCACCTTTTCTGCGATTTGGGCGGACGCACAGAACCTCTATATCGGCGCACGAATTGGCGCGAACGTGGCAAATCAATTGAACGATTCGCTAACGGCGGCTACCGGTCCTGGAGTCACGACCGGATCTCATGCCGGATTTTTAGCTGGCCTTCAGGTTGACCAACATTTAAGTGATATGTGGGGTATAAGCGGCGAACTGTTATACGATCAGAAGGGCATGCATGAGAACTATAATGAGTCAGGAACGTTCTTCTTGCCGCCAAATACTACTGGGCCTTTTTCGCAGACGGGCAGTACCGATTTCACCTTGAATTACCTGGAAGCTGCTTTGCTTCTGAAAGTACGCTTTTTCTCTGGCGACCTTCGTCCATACATTTTTGCGGGCCCGAGTGTAGGGTTGTTTTTATCGGGCAAACAGCAGGACAATTTCACGGTAATAATTGATGGGACTGAAACTGTCGATACCACAAGATCCATTGGCGAAAATACATTCGATGTCTCTATTGTCGGCGGCGCTGGAGTGGAACTTAAGCTTGGGTCAGGTCACATTGTATTCATTGATGCGGCCTATGCGTATGGATTTACAAATATTGCGCAGAATACTGACCCCGTGGAATGGATTAAATCCCGCGACATCCGCCTCGCGGCCGGCATTCTGTTCCCGCTTGATTAGGCTTATATGATCATTCAATGATGAGACGCGCGTTACACATTTTCTTTTTAAGTTCGTTCACGTTCGCTGCGATTCCTTCCCATGCGCAGAAATATATCGGTATTGTAGTGGGTGCAATTTCGCGAATGAATCGCTCGATTCGCTGCCGAGCGATATCGCCGCGTCGCACCGGACGGGAATTCTTGCCGGTGTGCAGGCGGAGCGGTGGTTCAGTCCGCAATGGGGAGTTTGTGTTCAGGGAATTTGTATTCAGGAAATTTACTCTCAAGAGGGACACAACGAGGCATGACCCATCTTACTTCTGTTCTAACTTCTCGAAGTATTTTCGGACGAGCGCATTGTAGTCTGGCGTGAAGCCGGTCTCTTTGTTGTTCAGGATTTCTTCATGTAACTCTTTCTGCGCTTCGGGCGATTGAATATCGAGCTGGCGCGGCGATTCGCGGACGACATCTTCGCCCGGTTTCGATTCGCGTTCCTGATCGCGGTCGCGTTCGTGAACGGAATGTTCGGCTTGCAGTAAGCGCGAGAGAATTCGTTCTTGTCGCTGGATCGTTTCCTGCTTCATGCCGTTCGATTTCATATCGCCGATCGACTGTTGCATGTCCTCGGCAATTTTGCGCAAATCGTCCGCCGATTTATTGAGACCCGTCTGCGATTTGCGCTGTTCGTCGGCCATTTGCTCGAGCGATTTTTTCATCGCTTGCTGCTCGGCTTCGAGACGGCTCATTTGCGCTTGTTCGCGCTGCAATTCTTTTTCGGCTTGCTGGCCGCCGCCGCTCTTTCCCATCATGCCTTGCATCTGCTGATTCAGTGCCTGCTGGCGCTGCGCCATTTGGTTGATCTGATTGATGAACTGCTGCATCGCACTTTGACCGCCCGGTCCGCCCGAGCCAGGGTTATCGCCGCCTTCGCTTCCGGAAGAACCTTCGCCATCAGAGCCTTGCTGTCCTTCGCCACCTTGACCATTGTTGCCGCTCTGTCCGTTCTTCGCGAGCTTTTGCATCGCCTTTTGGAATGCACTGGAACCTTGGTTCAGCGCGGACATCGCATTCTGCGCGTTTTGCTGGGAACTTTGTGGATTTCGTTCCGTCATCGCATCTTCGGCTTGCTGCATGTTCGCGAAAGCCTGCCCCATATCCTTGCCCATTTCGGGAGTGATCTCGGTCGATTTCTGCGCGAGTTCCATTGTCTTCGAAGCTGTCTGGCCGAGTTCATCCTTCGCTTTGGCTTGCTCTTCGGCAAGATCGCGGAAGACATTCGAATTCGATTGCGCCTGCTTCGATTCGTTTTTGAGCTGCTCTTCCGATTGCGAAAGCCGGTTCAAATCGTTCTGAATCTGTTTCATCTGGCGCATCGCGGCCTGCTTTTGCGATTCGGACATTTTCTGTTTCAAGTCCGAAAGCTTTTGCCGCGCACTCTGCATTTTTTTCGAGGCCGATTGCGATGCCTGCGCGCCCTGCTGCATCTCGCCGGATTGCATGTCCTGCGCGGCTTCCTGCATCTGCTGGTCGGTCGTCGGATCGGCGAGCGCATCGGCGGCGTCTTTCGTTTCCTGCGGCGCCTGCATTCCTTCGGGAAGCTTTTTCATCTGCTGCGCAACGTCCTTCATTTGCTCGCGCATCCGGTCCAGTTCCTTCTGGGCATCCTGCTGCTTGCGGGCTTCGGCGGCTTTTTCATCGGGCGTCATTTGGCGCGCCGAGTCCATCTTCGCGTGCGCATTGTCGGCGTCCTGCTGTTCCTGCTTCGCGAGTTCATCGGCCGCCTTCATCAATTCATCTACTTTCTGCTCGGCCTGGATTTTTTTCAGAATGTTCTCGGTCCGCTCGATCGACTTACGGAACTGTTCCTCGTTCTGCTTCATGTTCTGCATCGCCTGTTCGAGCTGCTTTGGGTCGGCATGCTGGTCCATGGCGTGCTGAAGATTTTCCATTGCCTTTTTCAGTTCCGGCGAATCGATCTGCTTGAAGAGGTCCTGCAGTTCTTTATACTCTTTCATCGTCTCCGGCGAAAGCGCATTCTGCTGATCGAGCGATTGCGTCATCTCTTGCAAGTTTTGGGCGACCTGATCGATGCGATCGTTCAATTGATTTTGCCGCTGCAGCATTTGCTGCATATCCTGCTGCTTCGAGAAATCTTTCGATTGCTGTGCAAGATCGTTCGACTTGAGCTGCTTCATCTCATCGAGCGTGGCATCGACTTTTTTCTGCAAGTCCTGCGCGTCCTGCTTGATTTCATTCAGGTTCTTTTGGGACTCGTCCGCCTGTTCGTCTGCTTTTTTGAATATCTCCGCGACACTGGGAACCCGAACGGTATATTCGGACGTGCGAGCCGATTTCGGTCCGGTGATGGCGTCGTTATCGGTCACTTCCATCACGAACGAAACTTCATCTTCCGGCCCGATCGAAAGCGGGGTAAGGTTCCAAACATAGGGCACATCGAGTTCCTGTGTGTTGTAATTCGGAAGTGGAACGTTGATCCATGTATAGGTCGAATCCGTATGCAGGTATTTCGATTTCGAAAGCCGGTAACCGAGCCGCACACCTCGGAACCCGAAATCGTCGCGAATACGGGCAAGCATTTCGAGCCGCTGATTGTTCGGAAGGTCCGTGCGGCTGTTGTTCGGTTCCATCAGCACGATTTCCGGCGGCTGGTCCTTCGTAATGGAGACGTTGTATTCGATGGGATGGTCGCTGGCCACGCCGTTTTCATCCAATAAATCGACATGGTAGCTGCCCGATTGCAGAAACGTTACCGCGCCGGTCGCAATGGAATCCTCGATCGAGAGTTCAAAACTTTTGTGCGATTGCGTCGCCGAATGGAGCGAATCCTTCGCGCTGTCAATCGAAGTAAAAACGATTTCTGCTTTCTTCAGCGGCGCGCTGGCGGCAATTCGAAAAATGCCGCGAGTTCCCACGACTCCGGCAACATCGCCGATGTTTTCCGCCAACTTCACCGCCTTGATCCGTGTGTAAGCCGGAGGATCGACTTCCACATTCAGCGACCGAACAATCGGGTGATCGAGCACGGAAATTTGGAATCGGTCGGACTCGATCTCGCGTGCTTCCGCGAAATATTCGACCGGATGCTGCGCGAGCAGCACGTAAAGAAATCCCGATTTATGACCGCCGTGCGACGCGGACCAGGCCGAATCGAACGGGGCGCGTGTCAGCGTCACAGCATCGAATTCCTTCTGCCCCTCCTCGCGTGTGCGAAGCTGCATTTGTTGCAACTGCTCGCCGATCGTTGCAATACGGATCGTGACCGAATCGCCGCGCATGACACGCTCGTTGCCTGGAAATACAACGAAGGTAAAGGGCGCAGGCTTCTGATAAAACGTTCCGAAATGTTCCAGCCGCGAAGCAGCAGCAAGTATGTCCGATTTCGCGCCAATAAAAAATGCCGCGCCAAGAAGAATGCTCAGGAAGAATAGCAGAAGAGAACGTTTTAGCGGACGGTCGTCGACAATAGCGTTGAAATCGGCATCCCGCGCGGCACTGTAGGTCGATTGAAATGCCGCAAACGCAAATTGCGGAGAGCCGGAAAAGTCCGTTCCCATTTCCGATTCCCGTGCCAGCGGACGAACAAGCTGCAACACATTGACGAGCCGGTCGCTGATCGAAGGATAATGCGTGCCGATTTTCGTGGCGAGTTCATCGTCGGTAGCTCGGGAACGAAATCCGAACCGAACGAGCATCGGCGCTAGCGCAAAGCTAAGAAATCCCGCAATCGAGAGCACAAGTGCCGACCAGAAAAGCCACGTTCTTCCGACAATCGGAAAATGCCCGAGCATCTCGGCTACAATAGCCGCCAGTACAACGACGCAAGCGGCCGCAAGCCCGCTTGCAAGCCCCGCGCCCAGCGCGACATGCTCCCGCCGCCGCCGAAGCGACGCAAGACGCGAGAGGAGTTCATTGTAAAGATCCTGAGGCATAATACAAATAATGACCTACGAGCCTAACTTGCTCGCTGTTTCCGCCGTTCCGATTTGCGGATACTATTCCTATGAGTAATGCTTCACCTGCTGGATCCCGCTTTCGAGGAAATAACATTTTTTGCAATTGTTTCTTTGCGCCTTGAAATCCGCAAATGTTGTCATTCCCGCGAAAGCGGGATTCTGGGTCGTATTTTTGCAGCAATGGAGATCGAATTACTCGAACCGGGTGCGCCGCCGGGCCTCAACGTCCTCGTCATTGCCTACTATTTTCCGCCGATGGGGCTTTCTGGGGTGCAGCGCACCATGAAGTTCGTCAAATACTTGTCGGAGTTCGGCTGGCGGCCAATCGTGCTAACAGCCGGCGAAACGCCTTACTACGCCCATGATGAATCGCTCGTGGATGAGCTAAGTTCGCTGGTCGATATGAACGATGTGCGGATCGTTCGAACAGCGGAAAGTGGCGTACCGGGAATGAAGCGAAAAGGTAAAGGCCAAAAGGAAAAGAGCGAGGATGGCGGATCATCCATGAAGCTGCCCTCAGCTTGGGTACAGCGGATGCGCTCGAAAATATTGCAGACGATCTATCAACCCGATAGCCGCATCAAATGGAAAAAACCGGCGCTGGAACTTGCCAACAAAATTTTTGAAGAAGAGCGCATCGATGCCATTCTTACCACCGCGCCGCCTTACACCGATTTCCTGATCGCGAACGAGCTTTCGAGGAAACATAACGTTCCCTTCCTGATGGACTACCGCGATGCGTGGGCTTCGAACACGGTGCTCAATTTTTATGCGACGCCCTTTCATAAAGCCTATGCAAGAAAATTGGAAGATGCCTGTCTGCGCGGATCGAGCGCCATTACGGTAGCAAGCCGCTCGATGAAGGAAGCCGTGCTGAGTAACTATCATTTTCTCAAGCACGATGAAGTGACGATCGTTTCGCACGGATTCGATCCCGAAGATTTCGATCGCGCCTCGGGACTTATCGAGAAATACCGCGCTCCGGGAAAGTTCCGGCTTACCTATGGCGGTGCATTCTATGTCGGCCGTTCGCCCATCCCCATGTTTCAGGCCGCGAAACTGGCGATCGAACGCGAACCGGGATTGAAGGAAGATTTGGAACTTGTTTTTGCAGGCATTTTACAGAAAGAATATCTCCGAGCTGCGGAAAAACTGGGACTTGCTACAAATGTCGGCACGACTGGCTACTTGCCGCACATCGAAGATCTCGCGCTGCTGCTTTCGAGTGATGTGCTCTGGATGACGATGTCGGACACCATCAGCGCGCCCGGAAAGCTTTACGAATATTTCGGGACGCATAAACCAATTCTTGGACTTGTCCCGCCCTCCAGCCCGGCGGAAAAATTACTGAAGGACTATGGCGCGGCCATCTCCGTTCCGCCAGAGAATGTAGAAGCCATTGCGACAGCGATTGTGGAACTCTATCGCGCATGGCGCAAAAACCTGCTGCCGCGCAATGTGAATCTGCCATTCGTCCGCACGTTCGACCGGCGCGAGCTGACGAAAGAAATGGCGCGCCAGCTTGGCCTGATGCTGATGCCGTAGACGTGACCATCAGGTCACGTCTACTCGCACGATCAGCCGATACTTCGTTGCTTGAACGATGAACAGATTTCCGGGAACGCAATCGCGAAAATTTACCTATCCGATACTCCGAATGTTTATCTCGGTTCTATAATCAGACTCATGAAGAAATCCATCACATATTCCATCCTCTCGCTGGCGGTTGCAGCCATTCTGTGCGCCGCGGCATTCACGTTTACTCATTCCGCAACCGCAACGACGATGACTCCGAACTCCACGATGACTCCGAACGCCAGCTACAAACCCCCGATTACCGGCACGAAACTCGATCAATACACCGCGCATCCGAAGCGCCATCTCGTCATTGTTACGAAACAAGGGACGATCAAGCTGCAGCTTTTCGAGAAAGTGGCGCCGAATCATGTGCAGAATATCATCGATCTTGCCAATAGCCATTTTTACGATGGAACCTATTTTCATCGCGTCATTCCGGGATTTATGATCCAGGGCGGCGATCCGAATACGAAGGACAATGATTTTTCGAACGACGGCACGGGCAATAACGGCACGAAACGGCTGATGGCCGAATTCAACGACATTCATCATGTCGCCGGAATTCTTTCCATGGCGCGAACGAACGATGTAAACTCTGCCTCTTGCCAGTTCTTCATCTGCGTTGGCGACGCAGGATTTCTCGATCATAAATATACCGCATTTGGTCAGGTGATCGAAGGTATGGACGTGGTCAATAAGATTGTAGCGCTTCCCGATGTGACAAACCGTCCGCAGCAAGCGATTCAACAGGGCGGAGCGAATCCTGGCAAAGCGGCCGAGGTCATCAAAATGTATGTCGAGAACGACTAACGAATTTTCGTTCCAACGCAAAAGCCGCGATCGATCGCGGCTTTTGTTTTTTTAATATCGTCCATCGCTCTCCAGCCGTAGCACTTTGCCATCTTTCCGAAGGCTGATTCCGCGACGGAGTTCCATGCGCGGCGAGTTGGAGCCTAGCCATGCAGCAACGCGGGAACTTTCTTCCGACATCAGTCCGTAATACCCGAATTCGGAATGAATCCACGCTTCGAGAACGCCATGGAACAAAAATGGATCGACGGCGACAATGCTTTGGAACGAAAGTCCGCCATCTAAAGCAAGATTTCGGATGGTTTCAATCGCTGTTCTTTCAAGAAATTCGGAAAGATCCCGCATTCTTCCCGCAAGTGCCATCAGCATAAGCGCCGGATCGTGCTCCGGCCAAATTTGCTGCAAGAGGGGCAGCACTTTGTGGCGTACTTGATTACGACGAAATATCAGTTCGTCGTTCGAGCTGTCGTGTCGGTATGCAATGTTATTCTCAGTAGCATAATGGAGAACTTCTTCTTTCGTAACGTCCAGCCAGGGACGAAGCACAAATCCCTCCCAAAGTTTTCGCTTCTGTGGAATTCCCGCAAGCCCGCGTACACCTGTCCCGCGCATGATATTGAGCAGCACGGTTTCGGCCTGATCGTTTGCGGTATGCGCGGTAAGAAGAAAATCGAATTTCTCCCTTTCCATCATGTCCTCGAAAAACTCGTATCGCAGAAAACGCGCTGTTTCTTCAATGCCCATTTTATTTTCTTCGGCAATTTTTTTCGTATCGTGACCGGAGAAAAAACAGTCGATGTCCCATTGCCGCGCATACGAATCGACGACTTCATCTTCCTCATCGGATTCCTCTCCACGCAACCGGTGATTCACATGCGCCATAGCCAGTTCGGCAAACGCACCTTCCTGTTGCAGCTTGTGCAGCACATCCGCCAGCGCCAGAGAATCCGGCCCTCCGCTGACGGCAACGAGCAAACGGGAATCGTTCCGAACGCCGAATGCTTCGAGCTTATGAAGGGTAAAGGCGGAAGGATGAAGGATGAAGTTAGCATCGTTCTCCAATATTTGCCCGTTAGCCTTTATCTTAAATGCTTCCGAGTTAGAATTCCCCATACGTATTCTCCGTCCGCGTCAGTTTGATGTCCTGCAACTGCGGCGCTTTGATGTGGATGTTCAGATTGAATCCCGAAATGGCAGAACCGGGTGGCCGATAGGAAAAGTCCATCGCCCAGCAATGCAAATCGCGATGCACGTCCAACTCCGGCACAACGATTTTTCTGTTCAGCAGATCGTAGGAAGCCGAAGTGCTGATGGTCCAATTCACCGTCAGGGGGAGCGAAAGTGTCACGTTCGCGCCAAAATCGCGCGTGGGCTGGCCGCCGGCGCTGTAACTTTGATTGTAGCTGAGGCCGTAAGAAAGATTCCATTTCGGGCGGAAGGGAACATCGATATAGGTTCCCGGATAATAACCACCGAAGAAAAGCGCGCGTTCATCTTCCGGATCGGTGATGTGAAAAAGACGCCGAAGCGAATCGTAATTATCGCCCTCGGTCGTTTTCGCGGCCGAAAAACTTCCATTCAATCCGAGTGTAACGAACGTAGGCCGCAAAAGCCCCTGATGCAAACTTGCGAGCGAATAGGCCGTCGAATCGCCACCGGTGTAACTTGCAGGATAAAACGAGTATCCTGCCGTCCCGCTCAGGCTGAAGAGCGTTCCGATTTGCGAGCTGGCGTTGACCGCGAGTGGGCTGAGATATTTCGAGACAAAATCGTAGCCACTCGAAAAATTTAGGCTGAAGAGCTTAACGTGATCGACGTAAACGGAATCTTTATTCACACGCTCATCGACCTTCGCATCGAAATTATTTCCCACGCTCATCGAAAGTGTTTCCGCTTTTCTCGATCCGACAATATCGCCGTGTGGTTCTCCCTCAAAGATATTATAGGTGGTCGGTTGCCCAGGCAGAGAATGTATGATCGGTTGATAATTTTCCCAAGAAAGGTCAGGCTGATAGGTAAAGCTAATCGAGGGTTGGATGGTATGTCGAATCGCTTCGATTCCAAATGCGCCGATATTCGCGATGCCATAGAGTGTGGTCCCCACCGCAATGCCGTAATTATAATTAAATAAGTTTCTAAAACGGTGAGAAGTAATTGTATCCGCCGTCGTGACCGAATCGTATATTCTTCCTGTCGAATCGCGAAGGTAAGTCGTGCGAAAATCTGTGAGTGAATGTTCGCGTACGAGCCACGCGTCTTGAAAACTAAAACTTGGCGAGATAGTGAAATACCCTACTTTCGGCGACCATGTAATCGTCGGCGTGTGCAACATACTGTACGTTTCCGATTCAGGAAATGTGGAATCGTTATTGACGACGACAAGATTTTTCGAAATGTTGTGGCTCGCGCCGAAGGTATAACCGATGCCGAGCGAGCCCAAACCGAGCACATTGGCAAGCGATTTCGGGTTCCCAACGTCGGTCGTTTGAAACGGGAACCACGTTGTCTTCGAAAAATTGATTTCAGGACTTGCCTCCTGATATTCGCCATCGTTCAAATTTTCGGAACGCTGGTAATCGATGCCGAGCGAAACGCCCGCATCCGACCACCCCGTCTGAAAGCTCGCGCTCGAAGTCACTTCCTGCGTAAGATATTGCTGCACACTCACGGCATTGTTCTGATCGTATTTATTACTTTCGAAATCGAGATTGGCCGAAAGCGAGGTTTCATATCCAAGAATAAGATTCGGCAAGCTTGCTCGGACAACCCAGTTCGTATCCCAGGGATCGGACGCGGAAAGCCGTGTTTTTCCGAAGCCATATTCGATTGTCGCAGGCGCATTCAGCAGATACCGTTTGTTATATTCGGCGAGGAAATCGACATTGTATCCGCCGACAGTATAAATATCTGTTTGCCCTCGCGCATCGAGATAATCGTTGAAGACTTCGTAATAGCCGAGATGCGTCAGACCGTAACCGCGATCGCCCTGCGTTTGGTAGCTGGGTGGAATGATTCCCGAATGCCGGCCGCTTTCGTGATTCGGAAATACGCCGAACGGCAGCACAAAAATGGGAACATCGGCTACATAAAGAATGACCGGCGCGGCGAAAATCTGGTCGCCCATCACCACTTTCATCTTCGGCGATTCGAAATAATAGTGCGGGACCTCCGCGTCGCAGGTGGTATAGCGCCCATTTTCGACGAACAGCGTTTTCGGCGCGACCTGTTTGATCTTTTCGCCATAATAAAATCCCTGGTTCATTTCCGTCGTGCCAAGCTGGACCGTTCCGCGCTTCGACTTGAAATTATAGACGATCACCTCGCCTTCATAGACGGTCGGGCCTTCGGTAAGTTTTGGTGCGCCTCGCGTTTTGGTGCGCGTGGTATCGCGAATGATGCGTCGCCTGACGGAAAGGGATGAATTGATTACCGAATCGAAATCGTAACTATAGGAAGTCAGCAGATTGCGCTGAAAATCCATGACGATGGTGTAGGCATCGAGTTCCCGGTCTTCGAATTCCACGATGGCACTATTCGAAAGCAGCATCCGCTTTTGGGGAATATCGAAGACGGTAGAATCTTTCGCGGTATAGCGGATGATCGTATCGATATCGCCTTTCACCGTGTCGCGCGCGACATAAAGCGAATCGGGTAAAGAAATTCCCGGACGAATTTGCTTTAGTTTTGGCGCGGTGCTATCCACCTTCGGCGCGACGGTCTGCGCGCGAAGACTTCCGCCAATTGCAGCGATCCAAAGGACGGCAACGACGAAAAAGGCGAGCATTCTTGGAAGCGTCATCGATAGCTCGGCCGGACTTTGTATGCAATGGGGTCTTCCAATCCTGCTTCGGCAAAACCGCGCAGCCGAAGTGCGCAGCTATCGCAAATGCCGCAGGCCAACTCTTCCGATTGATAGCAGGACCACGTCCTTACAATCGGCGCACCGAGCTTCACCGATTCTTTTACGATTTCGCTTTTGCGCAAATGGATAATGGGTGTGACGATCTTGATATTCGAATCCGGTTTGGTTCCGATTTCGATGGCCTGTTCGAAGGCATCGAAAAATGCGCGGCGGCAATCGGGATAACCGGAGGAATCTTCTTCGACGGCGCCAATATAAATTGCATTCGCGCCCTTCGCTTCGGCCCAGCTTGCAGCGATCGAAAGAAAATTCCCATTCCGAAAGGGCACATAAGAAGTCGGAATTTCTTTCGATTCCAAATCTGCCTCCGTCACATCGATGGCGCGGTCTATCAAACTCGATCCACCGATGGTACGTAAAAATTCAATATCGACCACAAGCCGTTCCGAAATATCGAGCGCGTCGGCCACATCGTGAAATGCTTTCAGTTCCCGCCTCTCGGTTCGGTGCCGATAGTTCAAATGCAGCGCCGCCACAGACGCATCGCCTTTAGCGCAATCACGCTTTGCGATTGCCGCTGTGAGCGTCGAATCCATGCCGCCGGAGAGTAAAACGATAGAACGCACGAGAAAAAAAATTACGAATTCGTTTTGTCATTCCCGCGAAAGCGGGAATCCAGCAGTGATATGTGAAAAGAAATGATCGTGCATCGGTGCATTTGGATTCCCGCTTTCTCGGGAATCCAATGGTTCCGGATGTTATAGGATAGAACCAAAGACTTCCGCATACGTTCGTTCCGTCTCTTCAATTCGCACGCGAAGTTCCCGCAAATGTTTCATCGGTGAAAAGAGCGGACGAAAGCGTTCGAAAAACCATTTTGCGAGGTTCTCCGCCGTTGTTGGGAAATCCACATAGACTGCTTTAAGGCCGGAGGACTTCAGGAAATCGACGATGAGTGTATCCGAGCGATCGCAAAGAAACGCGTGATCGATTTCTGCCACGAGCGGTGCGACCATTTCCGAGAGCGTGAAATAATCGAGCACCATGCCGGTCGCGTCCGGCTCGCCGGCGAGTTCGACGGACATGCGGTAGGAATGCCCATGCACATTGCGGCAGCCGCCGTTGTGCTCCGGCAGCCGGTGCGCCA
>DASYAJ010000613.1:0-4651 GCA_036501405.1 Kapaibacterium sp. (SeqCode) | reverse complement strand
CCGTTGTGTGATAAACGCCGCTCCAGCCCGTCTCTCGATATTCGCAGAGTGTCGCCCAACCCTCGTCTGCGCTGCGGAAATAGATGTCGGTGATCTGCCCCAGGATATTCGGGTTCGTAAATTGCGCGCGCTGCCACGTCGATCCCCCGTCGGTCGTCCAATAAATTTGCGCGGGGATAGCACTTAAATAACTCCCTGTTCCGATCCACCCCGTCTGTTCATTTCTAAAAAACGCGCAGGAACCGAAGGTCCCGTTCAGTTTCAGCACCGGCTGCCAGTCCTGCGCATGGAGCATGCGAGTGCAGAAGATAGCACATAGAACAAGCAGAAGATAAATGGCGCGGCGCATCACGGCTTCGAAACAATAAACCGCACAACCTGCTGGCCGCACTCGAAATAATAGCTCCCGTCCGGAAGGGAAATCCTCAGCAATCCATCCTTAAGCGTTCCCGATTGCCGCGCTCGGCCAAGAAGATCCGAAATGATATAGCGTGCGGGAAATTCGATGTCTCGAACGAATAGTTCGTCAACAGCAGGATTCGGAACGATCCGAACCTTCGAGACCGTATCGGTCGCAGCTACCGTATTAAAATTACTGTAGCCGGAGCCGCTGATTTCGATGAATCGATGGCCCGCGCTCGTTCCCAGTTCGTACGATTCGACCGAAAGGCCTGAGTGACGAGGGAAAAAAGATACATAGATCGCTATCGAAGTGTCTCGGTCCACAAAAAATGGGAACTGCGTTGGTCCGATATTAAACTCCGCAGGATCACTCGACACAAGCGAATCGATGCGGAGCGGCGAGCAGCCTTCGTTTGCAATCGTGAGTTCCCTGCCGGAAGTCCGGCCAAGCTGCACGCTGCCAAAATCGATGCTATCGGGTGCAATCAGCACTGCTGGCGGCGAAATAGAATACGCAATGAATGAAAAATCGGTATGTTCTTCGAAGTTCCAAACGAGTCCATGATACCATAGCCGGACCATCACCGAATCGTAGCCAGGAATGTTTCCGCTGTAATGCATCAAAGCCGTTATCGTTGTTCCGATGAACGTTTCCGATACGTTCCGCGACGGAATGCTTCCCACCGCACGGACGACCGTTATCGAATCCACCGAAATACCGGTGCAAATCGAAGACGCGATCGATACCGTCACCGGCACGGACGATTCCGAACACAATGTATCGAACACATTCTCGGCAGTTACCATAATCGCGCTCTCGACTGAATCCGACACAACCCCATCGATCCCATCGCGCGTAAAATAGAGCGTTTCGCCGGTAAACGGACTGATCGCATCCCAATAAACGGTCGCGCCGCGATCGAACACCCATGCCCGAACGCCGCCCGTATAATTGAAATACGGTCCGGGCATTTGGGCAAGATCGAAAAACGTGCGACCTTGATCCGTGCTCCGCATAATATCCGTATTCGTTCCATTTCTGGAACCTTTCGAGATGTAGAACGTGCCGCTGCAATCATGCGCGCCAAAGACCTGGCCGCCAAAATTTAGGAACCCGAACTCCGGCGGCGGCTCAACCACGCTCCACGTTTTTCCCGTATCGGCGCTCACGCGCACAACGTCTCCGCCAATATAAATTAAATGATGCGCCGTATCGACATACACACTGGCCGCAACATTCGACGTAAGTAGAGTCGATCCTGTCCAGTTCGCGCCGCCGTCGGTCGAAACATAAATGGAACTTTGCGTAATCGCGACCAGTGTCGTCGCCGAAAAATAGTCGATGGCAAAAATAGAATCGCCCCTCTCTATTCCCTGAGCTTGAATCAGTGTATCGCCCGCGACGGTCCAATAAAGCATTCCCCATGTATAGAGAAACACCGCATTCGGCGTAGCGCGCACGAGCGTTAGCGGAGCGGGGACGAGCGTGGTATCGAGAAGCACCGAATCGACGAGCGAGACCTTCCAGGAGGTCCAGCTATTCGTTCCAGCATACAGGGTATCGTGCTCTACGGCCCAGGCGCGGTCGGCATCCTGAATCGCAATCTGAGAAACCGGCGTCTCTAAAACAGGACGAAAGATGCTATCTTGCATAATTTCTACCCGGCCCTCAGGCGCGAGCGTGCAGACAAGCCCGCGGTGCGCGTCCCATAAATCGGTTGCGGCATAAGCGCCATAAGGCTCCCACGACGATCGCGCGGAGGCAGCCATCGTCAGAAGGAAGCAAGTAAGCAGAATCGAGCGGCGCATAGCCCAACTGTAACCCCGCAGGGGTTCGGTACAGTTCATTATGGCTTATTTTTCGGCGATGCTAAATTCCCAATTTTTTTCAACCGTGTCATGGTGAGCGGTGTTGATATTGCGTAAGCGAAAATCAACGGAGTGGACGAATCTCTAGGATGAGTTTTCAGTCAATCATTCACATCACCCCCTGCACATCCACATCGACTGCTACTTTCACATGCGGCGAGGCGAACCGTTTTTGGTATTCGTCAAGCGCGCCGGTTAGCAGCCGGCGGATTTTTTCGCCGTTCGAGTCCTGCTTTTTGAAATTCTTGATAAGGAGATGCCAGCGGAATTCTCCGCGCAGCTTTGCGATGGCCGGCGGCGCGGGACCGATCCGCTCGTAATACGAAGATCGTTCCGGAAGGAGCGTCGCGAATTTTTGCGCATGGTCGTGTGTGGCATTTTCATGCAGCCCTCGGAACTCGATCAGAATAAGACGACTGAACGGAGGATAGTGCAGTGCCTCACGATCTTTTAGTTCCGTTTCGAAAAAGGTCTCGTAATCGTGCGCGACGGACATTTCAATCGCGGCATTCATCGGCTGCAACGTCTGGATCAGTACTTCGCCGGCCAGTGTGCTGCGGCCCGCCCGTCCGGCCACTTGTGTGAGGAGCTGGAACGTACGTTCGGCAGAACGAAAATCGGGCAGGTTCAAGCTCGTATCCGCGCTCACGACTCCCACAAGTGTAACGCGTGGAAAATCGAGCCCCTTGGCGACCATTTGCGTTCCCAACAAAATATCGGCTTCGCCATTCGCAAAGGAGGAAAGAATGTGCTGATAAGAACCTTTCCGCGATGTCGTATCGAGGTCCATGCGGAGTGTTTTCGCTTCTGGGAATGCTTTTGCAATGTCCTCTTCCACGCGCTGGGTTCCCATTCCGCCGAATCGCAGCGCGTCCGATCCGCAGGTAGAACATGTGGCGCGGCGTGGTTCGACGAAGCCACAGTAGTGACAGCGAAGTTGATCTTTCCCGCGCAGCGACGGCGACGAGGCGTGATAGGTTAAGGTTACCGAGCAATTTTTACAAATCTCCGGATTCCCGCAGTTGCGGCATTCCATATAGGTCGCAAAACCCCGCCGGTTTTGAAAGAGAACGATTCCCTCCTTTCGTTCCATCCGCGCTTGCATCGCATCGCGAAGTTCCGGCGTGAGCGCCATTTTGACTTTGGCAAAATCGCGGCGGTTTTCCGCCGTCCGCAAATCGACGACTTTCACCGTTGGCAATGCGGCCTGTTTTGCGCGTTCGGTAAGGCGTAAGAGTTCATACTTTCCTTCCCGAGCATTGTAGTAGCTCTCGATCGAGGGCGTAGCGGAACCTAAAACTGTAACCGCGCCGAGCATCGCGGCGCGGACCACTGCGGCATCCCGCGCATGATAGCGGGGAAGTTTATCGTATTGCTTGTAGGTCGATTCGTGCTCTTCATCGACGATGAGAAGCTGCAGGTTCTGCACGGGCGCGAAGACGGCGCTGCGCGCGCCTATAGCGAGCTTCGTCGTTCCATTCGTCAGCGAGCGCCAGGCGGTCATGCGTTCTCCGAGCGCCATGCGAGAATGAAGCACAGCGATTTCGGAACTCTTAGCAATGCTCAAACGCCGTTTGAAGCGATCGATCAGTTGCGGCGTCAGCGCAATTTCGGGAACGAGAATAAGTGCGCCGCCGCCTTCCGAAAGCACTTTGCGCACCAGCGAAATATACACTTCCGTTTTGCCGGACCCGGTAATGCCATGAAGAAGAAAAGTCTTCGATTGATTTGCATCGATGGCGTTCGAGACAACCATCGTTGCAATCTTCTGCTCGTCGGTCAGCGCGACGTTGGAAATATCGTCTTCATTTTCGACGGGCGCGTGAAGATCGCTTGCGATTCGATCCCGCTTTTTTGTGACGATGTAGCCTTTTTCTTTCAGCGACTTGAACGTGCTTGCCGAAGCGCCCGCTTTTTTTATCAGAAGCGAAGCCGGCATCGGCGTATCGGGAGACATTTGCGTTTGCTGCACGAGTGCAAGCAGAATATTCGCTTGTCGGGGGGCTTGGCGTTCGAGTTCATTTAAAATTCCCGCCAATGCTTCGGAGCCGACGATGAGTTCCGGCGCCAGCTCGACCACTGTTTCTTTGGGAACGGACGCCGCGCCTCCCAGCGATCGCTCTATTTTAATATACTGTGCCTCTTCCAGCGCATGAAGCGTCGCATAAAGGCTTTTCGATTGGGTCTCCTGAGATAATCGTGAAAGCGAAATGCCGTCTTCCTGTTTTAGAATTTCATGGAGCAGTTCGCGCCGCTGTGTACTTAGATTGCTGAAGTCGTTTCCATCTTTGGCGGCTGAAAGTGCAAGGACTCGCGCTTTCGTCTCCGGTTTCAGGCCTTCGGGCAGCGCGGCGGCAAGCACATCGCCCCAGGAGGTGAG
>DASYAJ010000612.1:0-16399 GCA_036501405.1 Kapaibacterium sp. (SeqCode) | reverse complement strand
CTCTGTGGTTTAAGCACCGTAAACTTCCAGGAGCGTCACACGTAGTTTCCGTTTTTTGACATCGAGTTTTTTAATCTCCTCTCCTCGATTGGTGAGGAGATGTTCCGTCCCATTCAAGTCCAAAACGAAAATATCGGCTCCGGGCATATCGAGGACATTGGTAACGGTTCCCAGCGCTGCCCCGGTTGTATCGTCAATGACGGCCATGCCGATAATCTCATCGTAGTAGGCTCTTCCCTTCGGAAGCCTGGGTCGTTCGGATTCTGGAATGAGAATTTCCATATTGCGGAGAAGTTCCGCAGCATTGCGATCGGTGATGCCTTCGAAGGTGAAAAGAATTCCAGTAGGCAGCAAGCGAACGGTTTTGACCATTCGTTCCGAAATTTCGCCTTTGGCATTGCGAAGAAAGATGCGTTTCAGTTTTTTGAAACGGCGATCGTCGAAGGAGAAGCTCTGCACGGAAACTTCCCCACGAATGCCATGCGGCTTGCCGATACGGGCGATAAGGACAAGTTCTTCTGGATGATCGGTCATCTTCACACTTCGGCCAGATATTGGTGAACGAAACTGACGGCCATCGCGCCTTCGCCCACGGCACTCGCGACGCGGTTCATGGCTCCGGCGCGAACATCGCCGGCAGCAAAAATTCCCGGATGGCAGGTTTCGAGCAAATAGGGATCGCGCTTGAGTGGCCACGCCGAAGGGAAGCTTTTATCGAAGGCAATGTCGCGTCCGGTAAGGATAAAGCCGCGATCGTCCTTCAAAATATTTGATTTCACCCATTCGGTGTACGGCCGCGCCCCGATGAGAATGAAGAGCGCATCGGCGGGAACCGTCTTTTTCTCGCCGGAATGATTCTGAAGCTGGAGCGATTCCAAATGTCCAGAACCAATTGCTTCGATAATCTCCGTTTCGGGAACTATCGCAATATTCGGTGCTTTCCCGATTTGATCGATGAGATACGAGGACATGGTGCTCGAAAGGTCCTTCTTGCGAATGACAACCGAAACATGTTCGGCAAATTTTGCAAGGTGCAGCGCCGCCTGACCTGCCGAGTTCCCCCCGCCGATTACAAATACCTGTTTGCCGCGCGTCTGCGCCGCCTCGACACTCGCCGCGCCATAATAAACGCCGGCGCCGGTCAGTTCGGCAATGCCTTTCGTTTCAAGCTGCCGGTACGCAACGCCCGTGGTAATGATGATACTGCGGGAATGAATGTCGGCTCCGTCGGAAAGACGGACGGTCTTGTACGAATCGTCGGAAGCAATCGAAAGGACTTCCTGGGGCGAAAGCAATTCGATTCCGAAGCGCTGTGCTTGGGCAACGGCGCGGCGTGTGAGTTCCGAACCGCTGAGCCCTTTAGGGAACCCAAGATAATTTTCGATGCGTGAACTGGTGCCCGCTTGTCCGCCCGGCGCCTGTTTCTCGATGAGCAGTGTTTTCAGGCCTTCGGAACCGGCATAAACAGCAGCCGCCAAGCCGGCAGGTCCCGCGCCGATAATCACGACATCGTAGGTCGTGGAACTGGCTGTCGGGCGAAGCCCTAATTTTTCCGCGAGCGGACGAATTTCCATATCGATAGATACGGAACCATCTTCAAAGATCAACGCGGGAAGCGAATTCGAGGTTAGCGAATTCAGCTCCATAAGTTCCTTCGCGGCGGCGTTGCTTTCGGCATCGATCCATTGATAGGGAATCAAATGTCCGGCAAGGAATTCCTTAATGGCATGAGACTTCGGCGAGAACTGATAACCGATTAATCGAATACCGGCTAAATCCGGTTTGAAGTTCGACTGCCACTCGTCCAACATCTCATCGAGGATGGGATAAAGCTTCTCTTCCGGCGGGTCCCAGGGTTTCATCAAATAATAATCGAGATCGGTCTCATTGATGGCTCGGATTGCGGTTTCGATGTCGGAATAGGCGGTGAGGAGCATCCGTTTCGATTCGGGGTAAAATTCCTGGGAGCGTTCGAGAAATTCTACGCCGGTAATGCGGGGCATTCGTTGGTCGGAGATGAAGAGCGCAATGTCTTCGCCCGTTCGTTTCAGTTCCCTCAAGCTGGCCAGCGCTTCTTCGACATCCTCGGTGCTGACGACCTGATACTCCTTTTTGTACTTCTGGCGAACGTCGCGCGCGAGCGCCCGCAGGACCTGCGGGTCGTCATCGATGAGAAAAATGATGGGAAGTTTCAATTCCGTAATGTGTGATGCTATTCTTCGCTGAAATAATGCAACCGTTTCACAACCGATTTCGCCAATAACCGGGCTTCCGCTTTTGATGAGCGAGAGCTATAATTATTATTTCGGATTCTTCAATCGAATAGAGCAGAGAGAAAGGAAATGGTGTCAATAGTTTGAATCGAACCTTCTCATCGATAATGGGAAAAAGAAATGGCTCCCTCGAAATCGCACCCTCGGCTTCCTGAATCATTATATCCAACCTTTCAGCAGATTGAAGCGTCTCTTCTGCTAAATAGTAAGAGATTGCGTCCGAAATCTCTCGATCGACATCGGACAAATGTCGGACCTTCATGATTGCCGTTTCCGAGCCTCTTCAATCATCTGCTTTGTCTTCGCGAATGTCTCCGAGGGATCGACGGCCTTTATTTCTCCACGCCGATATGCACCGAGCCTCCGTTTTGCCTCCTCGAGCCAAAGATGTGTGTGTGCATCCTTGGCAAGGTGTTCGGTAAGCTCTTCGACCAATATGGCCTGCGTTGCCGTGTCGAGCTCGAAAACTTCATCTCGGATGGATTCCCAATTTCTGTCCATGTCATTTTAACTTAATTCGTCCTTTCTGAGTGCCCTGCCCTATGGAGAGGTTATGCGAGGAAAAAAAACGCGAAATTCCGTATGCCTCGGCTTCGAGGCCACGTCGATTTTGCCTTTATGAAGCGCCACGACTTTTTGCACAAGGTCCAGACCAACGCCGGTGCCTTCGCCGACATCCTTCGTGGTAAAAAAGGGATCGAAAATACGTTCCAAATTTTCGGGCGGGATTCCCGGACCCGTGTCGATTGCTGTGAAGAGAACTTGCTCCGCCGTGGAGGACGTTCGTACCGTCAACGATCCACCGGTTTTCATCGCGTCGATTGCATTGTCGATGATATTGGTCCAAATCTGATTGAGTTCTCCTGGGAACCCAAGAATATTCGGTAAATCCTCTGCGAGATCGATATGCACATCGATCGCCTGCCGGCGCGATTTGTATTCGAGCATGCGGATCGTATTCGCAATCCCTTCATTGATGCAGACCGCGTCCATGGCCTGGGCCTGGTCCATACGCGTATAGCTTTTGACGGATTGCACAAGCTCGGAAATCCGGCGGGACGATTCTGCAATTTCCGCGATGATGTTTTCCGTTTGGAGCCTTTCGGCAAGCCAGACAATAAAAGGCTGGAACGATACTTCCGAAATGGAGCCACGTAAGCCTTCTAAATCCTCGGTCGTCATTCCAGCGCTGACGAATGTTTCTTCGCAGTCTATGGTGAGACCATTCTGTTCGAGCCATGCGGAAAGTTCTTGCTCGCGCTTCTTTCGTTCCAAAAGCGATAACCTTCCAGAACGATTATTCGATCGTTTCGCGAGAGCCTGTTCGACGGCATCGATTTCGTCTTTCGTCAATCGAAGTGCTGTAGCAGCTCGTAAGCTTTGGCCGAGCGGACCCGTGATTCGTTTCAAATCTTCCGCGCTTCGGAGCACGGCGGCGGCGGGATTATTCAGCTCGTGTGCAAGCCCGGCAGAAAGCTTCCCAAGCGACATGAGCTTCTCATTCTGAAAATGATTGGTCGTAAAAAGCCGCACACGATCGACCATCGAGTGAACAATCACTTCCGTGAGTTCATAATTAGCGGCAATGAGCGCATGGAACTTCGAGCGGTGCAGGGCCAGCACCTTTACATTCCCGAGAGCATTGATATAAACCGGCGTCACTTTCATGCGAGAAAAGGGAAGCATTCCGCTTATCGCGCCCGCGCCGTTTATCATCTGTGTTTTGCGCTGGCCATTCTGCATGGCATACGCTTCCAATGTTCCTTCGAGAACGAGTACGAGATTATTCATCATGTCATTCTCTTCGCCGGGGCGCACTATTACGCCCGGCTCGTACCGAAGAATCACCGATTCGCGGACAAGCCATTCCAGCTGCTCGCGAGGAACCTCGGTCAGACTGGGTACGGTCTGGAGAAATGCGACGATTTCATCCATGCCAATAAAAGAGGGGTGGGAATTATCCTTCGACGCTCTCGGCCGGACGTTCGGCTTCGCCAGCAGGTGCGGCAGATACGGCATCGCCAACGGCTTGCGGAGCTTCAGCAGCGGGAGCATTCTCCGCAGGAGCAGCTTCAACTTGCGCCGAAGCGGCAGCTTCTGCACGGGCGGCTGCGGCAGCAGCAGAAGCGGCTTCCGCAGCTTCGGCATCGGCTTTCGCTTTTATTGCAGCAGAAGCTTTGCGCTTGGTTTCGTCCTTGGCACGCTGTTTTTCATCGGCACTGGCGGCGAGCTTTTCGTCGCGCTTCGTTTTCCAGGTGGTGAAAATTTCACTGGCGCGAGCGGGTTCAATTTTCTTCTTTTCCAAATGCCATTTCAGAAGAATGCCTTCCTTGGAAAGAAGCGAACGGACCGTATCCGATGGCTGGGCGCCAACTCCAAGCCAATACATTGTCCGCTCTTCATTCAATTGGACTTTCTGTCCCGGCTCGTTCGATGGGCGATATTGCCCGAGGGACTCGATGAAGCGGCCATCGCGGCGCGAACGGCTATCGGTGGCGACAATCTTGAAAATCGGGACTTTTTTGCGTCCCTGACGTGCTAATCTCAGTTTTACCATGGTTCTAACGATTAAATTGGTGGGCGCGAAATGGTATTTCGCGTTTTTTTGAGGAGGATGTCTGCCAGCCCATTACCATGAACGGCCTTATGGATGATCGCTCATCCGGCAGAGTCTCCAAGAATAGGCTCAGAATGAGTCTATCCCATGAATTGCGGGACACAAACCGAAATGGAGAACAAATGGCTCCCGTTCGGTCAATTTTTTTCGAGAATTAGCGGTCAATGACGAAATGCTTCGAGTCCGTAAAGAGCATGCCACTTGGACTTCGACCGCTCGCTTTCGCAAGGTATGTCCCATTCGGGAGTGAGCGAAAACCAGAGGCTTGCAAATCCCAAACGATCTTATCCTCACCGCGTAGCGTGAAGATTTTCTCTCCATTTACATTGTATATTTCGATAGTCGAATTGATCGCATCGACATCGAATTCGACACGGTTGATCGCAGGATTCGGAACGATCGAGAATTGCTGCGTCACCTGCGGCGCAGAAGCAACCGACGCAAGAGCAGGTGACATACCGATCAAGCCGAGTCCGCTATTCAGCCCGTAAGTGGTATCGCCAAACGAGACCAACGAAGCAAAGTTGTAGCTCCCGTCCGCCGCCTGGGTCCAATGCTGACCCATATCGGATGTCCAATAGGTTCCAAACGCGGTATAGTAATAGTTCTGATCGATACTGCCATAAATAACCCAAAGTCGGTTCGAAGAATCGACACTTTCGGGATAGCCCGACGGATTTGAAAGACCGGAAGGCGGTGGGATGACCGTCCAGGATGTGCCATCATAGTAGCCCATCGAGATATTGGAATTCCCACCGACGAGCATTCCATCTTTTGTTGTGGTGAACGCGTAGGGAACTCCACCCAATGCACTGGTGGAAACTTCACTCCATGATCCACCGGTAATCGGCCGTTTGATGAGCCTGCCTCCCTTACTATTGTTAATCGCCAGATAAATAAAGCCGTGCCGGTCGCTGGCAAACGCGCTGACGGCATCGCCTGCATTCGAAGAATAACCGGCAGAATCCCCCTTCCACAGACCTCCGGGCCCTTTTGCGTAGAGGCTCAGGGTCTGGCCGTTCGATGTGGCAAGGTGGATCGTTCCATTTTCATCGATGAATTCCGTTCCACCGGAGAATTGGGACAAGCCTGCGGTATCGGGAACCCAATTCGAACCACGGTCGGTGGAGACATAGAGATCGGGTGGAAGCGTTTGGTAACCATTCATCCGCGATGCCCCGTAAACATACATCGTACCGAAATTGTCAACACTATATTTCACGCCGGCAAGGTACGAATTCTCCGGGAACTGCTTCTGCCATGTCGTATCGCTCGGATCTTTTGTGAAAAGGCCCAAATCGGTCGTGGCAAGCTGACGTCCGTTCGGGAATTTGTAATACGCATACACGTTGCGGGCAGCCATTCCCTTCTTAAGTAATTGCCAACTTGCGCCGCCATCGTATGAATGAAATGTACCGAAATTGGTCGCCACATGAATCCCGGAATCCACCGCAACCGCTTTTAAATAGGGAATCGAGGGGTTTGCCGAAATACCGGCAAGCGCCGCATCGATCGCGACCCATGCCGATCCGCTCGTCTGTTTCCAAAGATGATCGCCATACTGATAGCTGCTGCTGACAGCATAATAGTTACCATTGCCATCGTCACAGATGCTCTTGACTTGCGTGAATCCCATTCCAGCGGTATCGAGATTCCATGTCGCGCCGTTATCGCCGGTAACCCAGAGCGCTCCGTAAGTGGCGGCAAACATCTGATTCGTCAATGTCCGAAAAAAGTTGGTAACCGATTTGGGGCTGCCGGACAAGAGAGACCACTGCGTTCCATTGAGCGGTTGCTTATAAATACCGTTCGCGATGGCGGCATACACATTTTGCTCGGTATCGACTTCGAGCGCGCTCACGAAAGCACCGTTGAAACCCGCAGTATCGACTTGCCAGGTCGAATCGTCGTGCGTCACAAAAATAGAACCTGCCGTCGTAACAACATAGGTATCATCGCCCCTGGTATAGGCAATGTCCCCATTGAACTTCTCCGATCCAGTGCCGTAATCCTTATCCCCAGTCATCGAACAATCGCGTTCGCCTGTCTTGGCATCGACCGTCGCAGTCAGCGATACAATATGCCAGTGCTTATCGGAGGTGAGCACGTAATAGAGCTCTTCGGGGCCATCAAAGGCAAGTTTAGCCCACACGCCCTGTATTTCGACTCCGACAGGGGCCGTCCAAAGGCTGCTTGCGTATGCCTGACCATTTTCCGGTTTCACCAACTGATAGATGCCGTTTACGGTAACGACGCAATTCGTGCCATTTTTTACATCGTAGTGGATCGTATTGAGGCTTCCTGTCACGATAGAGACAGTGAAGGTCGTAATCGAAGGCAAACCAGCCGCAAGATCGAAGGCGGAGGGCTGAGCTTCGGTTTTTTGCGCAAAACATGCAGCAAAAAAAGCAACGATGAGAAACCTGAAAGGTAAGGGAGAAGATGTTTTCATAAAAATTTCATTAGAAAATCACTACAAAAATAACACAAAAATATCTCTCGATTGCAAAACACAAATCTTACGCAATCCACTTCATTCCAGCTTCGGCATATCTTCGAAGCAGGGTGGCGACGCGGTAACGTTCCGGTCCGTATTCGCGGGCCAGCGCATCGAGAATAGCGACGATCGCTTCCGCGCCAATTTCATCACACCAGGCAAGCGGGCCTTTTGGATAATTTGTGCCGAGCTTCATCGCGGTGTCGATATCGGCGGCTGTTGCGACCGATTCCTGTACCGCGAAGGCGGCTTCATTCACAATCATCGCGAGTGTGCGGGGAAAAACTCCGGCAATGGTATCTTCGATTTTTTCTGCTGTCTTTCCGAGCAAGGAAAGAAATTCTTTAAGGACTTCAACCACCCCCCGGTCCGCGCCTTGAAAAGGCGGGGGAGAAAATGGTAAAGAATACTCAATACTCTTTTGTCGCGAAAAATAATTCGGAAGAATCGGGATCCCGATAATCTGGGAGCTTTTTGGGGACGCGTGCTGCGCCGAGGTTGCCGTAAGTGTCAGAGTGTTCGAAAGAATGGGAACCTTCGATTCAAATTTTGAGAGATATTCTTTTTTGCGGATGGGATCGAGAAACGTGAGGCCCAGCACCAAGTCCGGCGCGCTTGTGACCAATTCAATCTGTTCGATCCCCGAAAAATAATCGGTGAAGGACCGGACATACGGTTCATCGGCAAAAAGCTGGAGCTTCAAATTCGTACTTCTGTAATGTTTAATTCGTAAGGATCGTCATGCTTCTAACTTTTGCGCGAGGACCGATTTGGTTTGCGTTTCGCGATAGAGCTGGAGCTTATCGCGGAGTTCTGCATCCTGCGTGGCGAGCATGGCGATCGCAAGGAGCGCGGCGTTCTTCGCCCCGGCTTTGCCAATCGCGAGGGTTCCCACTGGAATGCCGCCCGGCATTTGCACGGTCGAAAGCAGGGAGTCCATTCCTTTGAGGGCCGGGGATTCGATGGGAACTCCGAGGACCGGCAGCAGTGTCTGCGCCGCGAGCACACCGGCCAGATGCGCCGCACCGCCCGCCGCGCCAATGATGACTTTCATGCCACGCGATTCGGCCGTCGTTGCATATTCTGTGACAGCTGCCGGCGCGCGATGGGCCGAGAGCACGCGGTACTCGTGCTCGATTTCGAATTCTTCTAAAATTTTGTGGGACTCGCGCATCGTGTCCCAATCCGAGGCGCTTCCCATAATAATTCCAACGAGGGGTTTTGACATGACTTAGATAAATGAAGCGTCTAAACAGAACTGTGCGTGCGGTGGTTTCGGCTATTCCGCTTTCGCAGTGAGCGTGTTTCGCACGGAGCAGGTTTCGCACGGAGCGTGACCGTTCCGCGACGAATATTGTTCATCACGCGACATGCATTCCGATCCACTTCAATTCACCGCATCGATGAAGATCATTGGGGTGAACCCCTATGTGCTCGTGAGTTCCCCACGCGCGCAAAAGCTGCGCGCGAATTGGCGTAAGCCGATGCCTGTCCGCATTCGCATTAATGGAATGCCGAAGAATGCCTGGCGTATTAATATGATGCCGAAAGGCGATGGGAGCTTTTATCTCTACCTGCACGAATCTGTCCGCAAGGCATCTGGAACGAAAGTTGGCGACCGGGTTGCGGTCGAAATCGCGTTCGACGAAGCATACCGGAACGGACCGATGCACCCGATGCCGCCTCTGTTCGAATTGGGTGTGAAGAAAAGCTCCGCCGCAAACGCATCATGGAATTTGCTTGCGCCCAGCCGCCAGAAAGAGGTGCTCCGGTATTTTGCGAATTTGAAATCGCCCGAAGCGCTGGAACGAAACATTCTGCGGATGCTTGGGATTCTTGCCGGCGAAAACGGACGATTTATGGGCCGAGACTGGATCGATGGGAAATAAATCCTTTTTTACATTCCCGATTAACAGCGATTAAAATCGAATTCCGAGCGTGAGACTTATCATTTCGTTCTTACCACCCCGCGGCTTTGAGTTCCGCACGAATGCGTAGAGAATTTACCAGTTCGGAAACATTCGCGATCTTTTGCTCACGCAAAAATTGCGTGAGTCCTTCCGCCACACGCACACCGGCGTCGGGGTAGACGAAATTTGCAGTTCCCACTTGCACCATCGAAGCTCCGGCAATAAAAAATTCCACGGCATCTTCCGCAGTAACGATTCCTCCAATGCCGCAAATCGGAATCAAGCAGGCTTTGCGGGCTTGATAGACTTGGGCGATCGCAATCGGCTTGATGGCTGGGCCGGATAGTCCACCGGTCACGGTATTCAGCCTGGGTTCGCGTGTGTAAATATCGATCGACATTCCGACGAGGGTATTAATCAGGCTGATGGCGTCGGCTCCGGCGCGCTCGCAGGCCTGCGCGAACGGCGCGACACTGGTGACGTTCGGCGTGAGCTTGATCATCAATATCCGGTCGGTCGAGGCGCGGAGCAGAGCGGTGAGTTCTTCGGTGCGCTCGACATTCGTTCCGAACGAAAGCCCTCCATCTTTGACATTCGGGCAGCTTATGTTGATCTCATATCCCGCGAGATTCTCGACGGCGTTGGCTTCGATTAGTTCCAACACATCGCGGTATTCTTCCATGGAACTTGCAGCGATGTTCGCAATGATCTTCGTATCGAACTGCGCGAGATAAGGAAGCTTTTCCTTGACGAAGGTATCCACCCCGACGTTCGCCAGCCCAATGGAATTGAGCATTCCGCTTGCGGTTTCGACGATACGTCGCGGCGAGTTCCCCATGCGCGGCTTGCGGCTCACCGATTTTGTCACGACGCCGCCGAGCTGTTCGATGTCGCACCATTGTTTGGCTTCGGCACCATAGCCAAAGGTGCCGCTTGCAACGAGAATGGGATTTTTAAATTCTACTCCACGCAAAACGACGCGCAGATTGGCAACTTCTTCCGTTTTTCGTTGACCGTTTCGGTTCATAGCACAATCTCCTCGGCTGGGAACGAAGGCCCGTCGGTACAGACCAGTTTGAATTTCTTTCCGGTTTTTTCAAAGACCGCATCTTCGTTTCGGACCGGACATCCCTGACAAATGCCGATGCCGCAGGCCATTTCGGTTTCGAGGCTGACTTCGCACGGCAGAGAAAATTCCTTTGCGAGCGCTTGTGCGGCGCGCATCATGCCGGTCGGACCGCAGGTGAAAATTTTGGGCGCAGAAATCGATCCTTCTTCGAGGAGGGTACGAAGCAGGCCGACGTTCGATCCATGAAATCCTTCGGAACCATCGTCGGTCGCGATGTGCAGATTGGTCAATCGCTCTCGTGCAATGAGCGCTGCCGTGCGAGCGCCATAGAAGGTGAGGATGGGAATTTCTTCGAGTTCCAACGCTCGGGTGAGCAATGGCATCGAGGCCACACCGACGCCGCCGATGAGAAGGATGGCTGTTTCGAAATTGCCCGATTGATAGTTCCAGGGTTTTCCAAGCGGGCCGAGCACATCGAGCGATTCTCCCTCGCGCGTATCGCAAAGAATTCCCGTTCCGCGTCCGTGCGACTGCACAATAATTTCGGCTTCATCCCCTTCATCGGATGATCGCGTATCCGATGCCCAATAGACGGAGAACGGGCGGCGGAGCATCGGATCGAGAAAACCGGACTTAGGCAATACATTTACGAATTGTCCGGCCACGGTCGATCGCGCGACGTGCGGATTGCGGAATCGGAGCGTGACAAGCCCCGGCGCAAGGACACGGCGTTTCGTCACGAGTGAGGGTATGGAAAGAGAAAGCTCGGGCATCAATGTGGTTTTTCGGGAGGAGTCGGCGGAGGAGTCGGCGGCGGCGGCGGCAGCGCCTGACCCGCCACCACAGGAAAGTGTGAGCCTGGCGGTATGGGAAGCGCTGGCGGCATCGGCTGCTGTGTACCCGGACGGCGCGGCGGCTGGCGCATTCCGGGCGGCTGCGCAGGCTCTTGCTGAATCATTCCCGGCACGGTGGAAGTCGGAACGTTTTCCTCGCGTCGAGGTGTGTTCGGGAGATGCTGCGAGGGTACGGCGGCGGTTTCTGCAAAACGGGGCCGCAACGCGAGCGCATAACGCGAATAGGGATAGTCCTTCAAAATGCGCTGGTAGTAGGCGAGCGCGCTATCGTATTTCGGGGTTTCTTCGTAACTCACGCCGAGCGCATAGAGCGAGCGCGGGGCAGCGTCTTCCTGCGGGAACTTCGCAACGAGTGTAAGGAATTGCGGTTTCGCTTGGTCCAGTCCATTCTCGCGCAGCGTTTTATAGGCGGCGTCGTAGGCAAGTTCTGCGGGGGAATTTTTATCCGCGTTCCCAAAGAGCATTCGCGCTTCCTGCGCATAGATCGTTTCCCCAAAATGGGCAAGGAGTTCCGAAAGCAGGGAATCTTGCATGGGTTTGTTTTTGGCCTGATGTTCGAGCTGAAGCCAGGCATAGAGGTTCTGCGCGCGAAGCGCCGTGCGGCCGGTATCGATCGGCCCTACATCCATCGTGTTGGATGTTTCGTATTCGTGGCGAGCTTCGGTCGTTTCGCCAAAGGTTTCGTAAGCGCGGCCAAGCTGATAATGCGCGGTGGCGGCGCGAAACTTTAGGCTGTCTAAGAACCGGGCTGTATCGTTGATGACGACGCGCGGTTTTTGGCGCATTCGAAGTTCCGTTTCCTTGAGCCGCGTCGAATCGCCTTTCGTCAGTTTCACGGGCGTGGCAGGGTTCCATCGCGAGCCTAATATTTCCTGGAGTGCTTCTAAATGGATTTTTGCTTCTTCGTTATTTGTGGGCGCGAGATGTCCCACATTTCCATGCGGGCGCTCATTTTCCTGGATGGTGGCTTCGAGCGAATCGATATGCGTCAGTTCCGCGCGCCACTCCGCATAGCTGGCAAGCGAACTCGCGCGGGCGGTGACGTAATCGTTCATGGCGCTCGAGGAAAACTCTTTCGTTCCCACGAGCGGCGCGGCCATTTTCGCGGCCGAATCGTAATACCCCATGCCGCGATAGATTTCCGCCTGCCGGAACTTTGCGCGTGAAATAAGTTGCGCGCTTGTATTGCGGTATATCGTATCGAGCGCGAAATATTCGGCGTGCAGCTTGGGCCAATCGTCTTGCCGGAATTCCGGAAGGTGCAGATCCCCGGCAACAGCGGCGAGTTCATCGGTAAAAGCCAGTTCATAACGCGCCGCGGCTTGCGAGGGACTGTATTTGATGTGCTCGAGCACGTCCTGAAGTTGCTTGCGCGCGCCCTCGAAGTTTCCCAGTTCGCGCTCGGCCAGCGCGGCTCCAATCATCGATTCGCCGATGAGCCAATCGTCCGAAGAGGTATTTATCGCCAGCGTGAAGGCGCGCTCGGCCGGTTCCCACTGCCCATCGATAAAATAGACCGCACCCTCCTGATACGCCAGCCGCGGAAGGTCCTCGCCCGAAAGCCCCTCTTCGGCCAGATGCAGTTCATTCGAAATACCTGAAAGCGAATCGGGAACCTGCGCATAAATCAGTTCAGCCAGCGCGCGGTGCAAGCTCGATCGCGCCGCGGGGTCCGCGGTTGTCGCGACTTCCTGCTGAAGTTCCCGCGCGGCGGTATCGACCTGATGGTTCAGCATCATCGAGCGCGCAAGGAACACGCGCGTTTGTGTGCCATACTTCGTATCGGGATAATTCGCCAGCAGTTCGTGAAATTTTCGTTCCGCGCCGATAAAATCGTTCTTGTAAAACTGTGCTTTGCCGACAATAAAGAGCGCGTCCTCTTTATATTTGCCCGCTTTTTTATCGGCGAGGATTTTCGATCCCAAAATAATCGCCGAATCGAGATGGACGTCCTTGATCTCCTTTGTGGCGCTGAGCGATTGAGAGAACGAAGGTGTAATCGGCTCGAGATTCCCCGTCCGAAGGCCCTCCTGGTGCATGAGATATTCTTCATCGAGCCAGCGGTGATTCAGAACCGCAATCGAGCCATTCGGATTCGCGGGGACGATCGCGCGCTGCTCCGCCTCGTACGCTTTGACATGCGACTCCGCGAGATAGACTGTGTTGAAATAGGTCGAGAAATTATGCCACAACGCGCAGCCCGAAAGCACGGCAAACGCCATGACGATCGAGAACCGAATCGAGGTCCTGACGAAGGTCTGAAAGAGAGGATGTGTTGACCGGCGGAGCATCGGTTCGCTAACGCCCTATTTTTTTAGTTCGTTCGAACCGAAAAATCATCCGTGGGGTCGAAGGGATACTTCAATCTGAAAAGGGGTCGAAGCACCACTTCGATCCACACAGAAATGTCTGAAACGACGTTAACGTTCGATTTCCAGCCGCCGGGTTTGGATATAGCCGCCATCGGACATTCGGAGATAATACGTTCCGGATGGGAGTGTGCTGACATCGAGGGTGAAGGGTAAGGAATAGGAGGAGGTGGGTAATGATTCTTTGCCTAATGCATCCTCTAATTCGGCGGTTAGCCTTTGCCCGTTGCCCTCAACTTTCACAGAAGTGCTGGCGGGATTGGGAATGATACTTTGGATCGTGAACGCCAACTGATTTTGCATGACCAGACGGATAATCGAATCGCCGCAGGAGTTTTGGAAGGAAAATGTCGTGCCCGCGCCGGCGATGCTGGCGATGCAATCGAGTGGGAGGATTTTCGATGTCGTGAACGTGATATTCGAAAGATCGAGCGGTGTCGAAGATGAATCGGTGAGGAAGACTTGGAACGTAATCGTTCCAAGCGTGTCGCTCGTTCTCATGAGGGGAGAAATCGTAAACTGCTGCTGGATTATTCCATTGCCCAGCTTGGTCATCGCGCCGGGATTCATTCCCGATGCGCTTGTGTAGCCGAGTAGATCGTCATCGTGCGTGAGATCGAACGAAAGGCCGGACATGGCGGCAGGCGCCTGGCCTTCGAGCACGGCGTAGCATGTTACCGTCGTGCCCTGCTTGCGTGCTGTGACGGGACCCAGCACAAGTTGGAGCGTCGCGGGTGGAATAATTCCGCCAGTCAGTGGGATTGAAATAGTTGTCGTCCCTGTATTCGCATTGCTGATAAAATGCACCGTGTCATCTAAATTCCCTGCTTGCGGCGTGAAGGTCAATCGAACGGGAACGGAATCCTGCGGCCAAATGACGAGGGGAAATACTGTATCGACGTGGTAGAGCGCGCTATTCGAAAAACTTGCACTGCTCACGGTGAGCGTATCGCAGCCTTTATTGATTAGCTCGATGGTGGTATCGCTGGTTTCGCATTCGTAGAGGGGACCGAAATTGCGGAGCGAGCTATCGGCGGAGAAAATGCTGCTCCCCGCAGTTCCCATGCCGTGCATCGGAATTGTTTCCACTCCCGCGTTCGTCGCAATTCGCAGTGTATCGTAATAACTTCCTGACTGTGAAGGCGCAAACAGGATGAACGCGGTATCGCTTTCGTTCACCGGGATCGAGGTCCCGGACGAGTTCCATCCCTGCGAGGTGAATGGCGATGTGAGATTGAAGTTCGTTCCAGCAAGTGTCAAGGTATCGCAACCTGTACTCATGAGAGCAATCGGCAGCATCATCGATCCACCGCAGACCGAGACGGAACCGAAATCGAGTGATGGGGTAGAAAGCACCGCTGCTGCCGTGCCGCGAGTCACATGAATCGGGACCGAAATCGTCGTATCGAATGAAGTAATCGTTCCGTGATCGTTGAAAAGGAGCGTGGCCTTCGCAATCACGGTCGTATCTCCAAGCGAGAATATCGAATTCTCGGCAGAACCAAGGGAACAGTTCACGACCAAACTATCTGACATCCCTTCCAAGAGCGTAAAAGGAAATGTGGGAACGGGAACTTCAAAAATGAACCCGGACGGCAACATAAGCGAATCGAAAACAAGCGTTCCGCACGTCGTGTTGGTAAAACGGAGTATACCGGTCGTCGAATCGCACTCTCGAACGGCAAGCGTATCGCAAGAAATTGAAAAGCTCCGCGTGTCCGATACACCAGCGCCAGCAAGGGAGATCGTATCGATATGCTGGCTCGCCCCATCCGACCAATAGATAAAAATATTTCCGCGCTCGCTGTCGGCGACCGACGGTTTGAAGGAAATGGGAAACGATGTCGATGTGGAATCGGGACTAAAGTTTTTTACCGTGGTGAACGAGAAATCGGAAGCATTTCCATTTGTAAGTGCGAAGAACATACTATCCACCGTCACCTGCTGACAGCCGTGAACCGAAAGATGGATAGAATCCTTCACGGTAACTGGATGACAGAGTGCCTGCGTGCCAAAGTCGATTGGCGACGGTGGAGAAACCGTCAGTTGTCCCGGATTCGATCGAACAACCAGAACAACGGAGATCGAGGTGTCTTCGTAGACAAAATCTCCTCGGAGGAGCCGGGCATTGATTCGGATGGGAAACGTTCCTGCTCTTGTCGGTACGATTACGATGGTTTCCGTATCGGGCTGTGAACCGCTGGTAATGCCTCGATTGTCGAGCGTATCGTAATAGAGATTCGGTGCAATGCTATCGATGCTCGCCGAATCGAGCCAGATCATATCGCATCCCGTGAAGGCGACACTTAATCGAAGTGGAACCGAATTGCACAACTGAGTAAAAATGGTGTCGTCATTCTGAAGAATACTGTCGGTCGATGAAGAAAATTCGAGCGATGTCTCGGGAAGGACGGACGAGGTGAGCATTCCGTCTCCGCCATCGGTGGTGCGCCAAAGCTGTAAATACGGGTAGTGTAAACCAAGATTATAAAGCGCATAAACTACCGCTCCGCGCCCAACGACGGAAAAACTACCCACGATCCCATTCCCAGGTCCATTAACGTTTTTCCACGTTTTACCCAGGTCTGTCGTTCTATAAAAAGCCCCGGTGTTCGCGCCTGACGAAAGCTGAAAATAGACCGGCGAGCAGGTAGAATTCCCAAGCTGTATCTCTGAGGCTCCAGCGATTTCGAAGGGAGCGGACTCCGCAGGTTCCTGAAGTTGAAAAAGTTCATGGAAAGAAAGCCCATCGTTCGATACCCAAATATTTGCAGAATATGTTTTCAAATTAATTGCCGAATCTTCCAGAT
>DASYAJ010000611.1:0-2518 GCA_036501405.1 Kapaibacterium sp. (SeqCode) | reverse complement strand
CGGCATTGCAGGCGAATTGCCGCAGGTTGTAATAGCGATAGGTTCCGTCGCATTGCTGCGCTCGAATGATGTAGAGTGCGCGCGGCGCCTTCTCTTGACCCAGCGCACGTTCGCGCTCGGCAATCGCCGCAAAAGAGAGATACGGGCTGATGGTTGTATTCGGCACGGGCGTTAGAGCTTCGAACGCCAGATATAACAGCGGAACTCAACCGATGTTACACGAAGGGAACGGTTACCACCGATATTGGGCGCGTTGCGCGTCTTGGGCGCGTTAAAGTTCTTCGGCCCACCGTATTACGCCAGAGAGCGGACGGTTCGTAGAGGAATGGAACCATTCGTTTTTGCCGCAATATCCTTTCCGATTCGTTCCGCTCGATAGGGCCGCAAACGCCCACGTGCAATAGGAACCGTTCTCGTCCTCCACCTCAACGCGAACATCGATGCTGAGCGGAATGAGCATCGTTGCCGGAGGCGGTCGAAGATTGCCCTTCGCGGAATGCCATCGGAGCTTCATGCTTATTTCAATAGTCGTTCGAACCGTTCTCGCGAGAGACGAATAAGCTTCCCGTTCGGAAATCGCTTCGTTGTCCGGCCCGAACGTTTTACGTCCGGATCGCCCGCGCGGAACCAATCATCGAGGATGTCCCGCGCTGTTGCCGGGTGAATGTTAAAAACCCGTGCGTATTCTTTTGGTGTAACATCAAATTGCGGCATAGGTGTTGCGGTTTTTTATTTCGACGCTTTATGCGGGCGGATGTTTTTCACAATAGGAATTCCTTCCGACGATAGTCCATCCGAGCCGGAGAAGCTCTACGTTGCGCTCTTCCGGGGACTCGAAATCGGTTCTGCTAAGTTTGCCGCAGGTATCACACCGCGACCAGAACCAAAGCCTTGGTCGAGCGCGCTCTACGGCGTCTCGCGCTCGCTCCATAGACGTATTGCTAAATGTTTTCAATGCTATTTCTTTGGCGGCGTTCGCACCGATTCCACGCGGTGCTACGTAAAGCGTAGCAAAGTGGCAATTTCCACATTCGACTCGTACCGTTATCGTATTGTTCGCAAAGTCGATGTCTCCAAGCGTAATTTGGATGTCATCTTCGCGGAAACAGAAAGGGCAGTGGGTTGTCATGATGTTAGCTTTTTCTTAAGGAATTAAATCGGTGAACGTGGCTTCTCTGGCTTGCCTGTGTAACAATAGTTCTTGAATAATCATTGCGGAATCCAGTCGTCCGGCAGCTTGAAACGACGGCGGGTTTCGGTGAGGGCCATCATTCGAGAAATGCTTTCGTTCAAATACATCTCTCTATTCGCGGCATATCGGCAGGCTCCCGCTGGAAACCAGTACCTATGCCGCCTCAGATAGTATCGGCTTATCCGTTCGGCTCGCCATGATCGAAGGAGTTGCAGGGGGTGTTTGAGTGGGTTAGTCATGCCTTAAAAAGTTACCTCTTCTGATTCGTCTTGTTGAAACTTTTGCATCTCGCTCTCCATTTTACAACCTAATACTAATAGGTGTGCCCCATGCAGCACTCCCTTCAGTTCTAGGAACTCAGCGTCATCCATCGTGATCTGAATCGGTTGTACCGTGTATGCTCCTTCGAGTCGTTCTGGGAGTCGTTCGATTTTCATAGGGTCTCCTTATTTCTTGGTTCAACGATAGTCGTTCTTCGCAAGGGAATTAACTTTGGCGTAAGCGGAGAAGCTTTGAGCTTCGCATAATCCGCGTTGTTACCCCAAAAGAAATATCCACCCCGCCTGAGCGGAAAACCCCATCCATCGGTGATCCTTGTCATTTTTTTGTCCTCGTTAATTTGGCTCATAGTATCTACTTGTTTGATGGGTTAGGTCTTAGGCTTACAGGCTTCGCATCTGCATGATTTGAATCTGTTGCCCGGTGTTGACATTTCGTTCCTGTCTTCGCACCACCAAGCATGTTTGCAGGGGTACTCTTCAGGAAGGTGGTCGTTGCATTTAGAGCAATAATACGATCTATCTTCATTTCCTTCGTTTTGAAGAAAATCAAGAACGTCCTTATGCCCACAGAGGTCAATCGGCAATTTCGCTAACCTCACATTTGGATTTCTCTCGGCTGTTTTTGGATCACTCCATTTGGTATTCTTTGAAGTTTTAATCTTTGCCAAATCGGATGCCCAATAAAAACCAACCGGATCAATAACCCTCGATGGACCGCTCCCGGAGTTGTTAAAAATATATTCTGAGAATTTCTCACAGTAATCAACGTCGAACTGCTCACTGCGGAGATACATACCTTTTATTCCATCACATTCGAATTGGGCGACAACGGAATTAATTCGGAATTCTCCTTTTTTATCAAGGAAAAGCCCCACAAAGATTACGCTAAGGTTTTTTCCTTCGTTCATAGGTCTTTTGGGTTAGGTGTCTCTTTTTTGACTTTCGCCATAGTGTTCCCGCAGAGTACCCATTTAAGTTCTCCGGTTAAAGTTACAACATCGTTCGTGTCGTTTTCCGCGTCACCTTCAACCTTACTGAACGTGGC
>DASYAJ010000610.1:0-3259 GCA_036501405.1 Kapaibacterium sp. (SeqCode) | reverse complement strand
CGGTGGAATTATTTTTACCGCAATGAAAGAAACGATGTTTATCGTGCCGGCCGTGTTGGTTTTTATTGTCTTTCTTCTCTCCTCTCGGCTCACGGGCGAGACGACGATTGCTCAAGAAGCCGAACGATAAATTTTCACGTCTACTTTTTCAAGCGTCACCATTCCGCCGCCGATCATTTCATCGAGATCGGGCATGACCGCGCGGATTTTCGATTCGCGATCGACCACCTCTAATACGATTGGCAAATCGCTGGAAAGATATTCCGAAAGAATGTTCCGTGTTTTTGCGCTCGCACCAAAACCGGCGATCGCGCGAAGCACCGTGCAGCCTGCAAGCCCTCGTTCCCGAAAATCATTCAGCAATGCTTCCCAGAGCGGTTTTCCTTCGAACGGTCCGCGCGCCGCTTTATCGGATTCACCGATGAAGATGCGAAGAAGGAGGAAAGGATCGTTTGCTGTCGATTCCATCATATTACAATGCCATTTCCGCAATTGCAAATCCTGCTAAACATGCAAGCGGCGCGAGCACCATCGTCGAGGAAAGATAAAGAATCCCAAGCCCATACTGCCGTTCCGTAAAGAGATTGACAACCTCGTAAGAAAAGGTGCTCATCGTCGTGTACCCACCGCAGAGGCCCGTCGTGAACATCAGCCGCACATTCGTCGACGAAGCCACGCCGGTCAGATAGCGCATAAAAAACCCGATCGCAAGCGACCCGCTCACGTTGATGACGAGTGTCGCCCATGGGAATTGGGAAGGGTTCCATTCGGAAATCCAGACTCCCAATTGATAGCGTCCAATTACTCCGATGAGACCTCCTATCGCGAGAAACAGGTATTTCATGCCCTGCAATAAACGCGAGATCTCGATCTATCATGCCATCACGCTAAAATTTGTAGGTCAAATTAAGTCCTCCGATCGTCGGCGTTATTTCTAAACTTGTTTCCTTCGGATCGTTCGTTTTTTCATCGTAATGGCTCATTTCGCGCGAAACCCAAAAGCCGACCACGTTTCCGATCACTGCTCCGGCAAACGTATCGCTCAGCCAATGTGCATCCGCGTAGAGCCTGCCAAAAACGGTGGCGGCTTCGAGCGTATAGAAGCCGGCGTATACCCATGTTTGGTCAATATCGGCGGCGAGCGTTTCGCTCAATGCGCAGGCGACCGTCACATGTCCCGACGGAAGCGAATTCCACGCATCGTTAAGTGTGAAGCCGTGAAAGATATTGGGACCGGAATTGTTGAATGGACGGTCGCGTCCGAAAAGGATTTTGATGACCGTTGTCGTCAGCCCCGCATAAGCGAAGGACTGAAGCACTTGCCTTCCCATGACACGAAGCCGGGAATTATCCGTGGCGAGTCCGATGGAATATAAGGAAAGAAATGTCAGCGCGGTTGCGTTGCCATTGCCATAAAAATTATTGCCAAACGAGGCAAGAGCATCGCCGAACTTTCCATGGTTACGATCGACAAAAGATTTCGCGATGGGATCGTCCGCGTATTCGAGCATAACGGTAAAGCCGGCGACAGTCCCGACGATCAACCATTCCCGTCCGCTCCAATAAAGGGGACGAACAACGTAATCCCACCCGTCATGGGCCGATTCTTTTACATCGTACCAGACAATGTGTCCCGTCGAGAGCGAACGCTGAATGGAGTCCATCGCGCGATACGTCGAGTCGCCTTCCTGCGCGCGCGCAAGCGAAGTAGACATCGCAATGGAACTCATTGCAAGAAGAGAAGCAATTGCAATTCTTCGCATGGCTTTAAATATCATAAATTAGTTCACTGCGGTTTCGGGCAATCTATATTGCATTGTGAGGCCCGTTCCCATTGTCGGCGAGGAAAACATGCAGAATGATAAAAAATGATTATCGATGCGATGCAGTTCCGGATCGAGAATGCCGACGGCAGCTCCGATCGCGAAGCCGAACGCAATATCCGATGGAAAGTGATCGAGCGTCATAAAGCGAATCACTCCCATTGCAAGCGGGGGAAGCGTGGCCACCCCATAGATCAGCCACGGACTTGCGTCGGGATGGTAATCGCAATACATTTTCGCCATGCAGAACGACGAAACAGCCACCGAAGCGACATGCCCGCTGTAAAACGAATCCTTATTGTTTCCGTCGTTCCGGTTGATGCCAGATTGCGCGGCGTTCGAATAATAAACAAGCGGCCGGTACCGCGTGATGAACTTCGGGCCAAACGGCGCAAGCGAATAGAATCCGAGCTCTACCATATTCGCTTCAATTGCAATCGGGATGACCTGTGTCCAATCACGCCGCATTTCCGGATCGATGAGCAGCAAGAGCGGCATCGCGGCGCCGATTTGTTGTCCGGCAAGCGCATAGGGATCCCATTTGGGTACCAGCGCGATATTTTGATGCAGCGAGATGCGATCGAACGATGGAACATTCGCCGGATTGACGCTCGCCACTTCCGCATCGGTGATGTTCGATTTCGGAGAGCTGATCCAATACAGTCCACCTGCGCCGCCAACCACAATGATCGGCACCGTAACCCACCAATCGATATGATAGATCGGTCCCTGCCTTTCGCCCGTAGAACGTTCCGCGTTCGTGGAATCCATTGTGACTTGAGCCCACACGTTATTTGAAATAATTACGCTCACGCTCAAGAGGATGATAATTCGAAAAATAAATTTTTGAAACATTATCGAAAAGAAAATTGGCTTTCTGATTAACTTATTCTTAATTTTAGTGCCAATCCCACTTCGAATAGATGAGCTATGCGGACGCTACTCCTTTCGATGGTCGAAGAAAGAGAATCAAAACTGCCCCTGCGACCGAAAGCACCGCGCTATATCCGAACGCGACCGATATGCCGAAGGCCGTCCATAGTGCACCGACAACAATGCTCGAAGCAAAATCGCCGATGCCGTTCACCGTATCGAGCGCACCGTAGGCAATGCCGTGAGAATCTTCCGCGACAAGTTCCGCCGCCAGCGAACTTTCGAGCGTCTCTTCGATTGCCACCGTTGTTCCGCCAAGGATAAAGACGATGGCGAGTGTTGCGATACTCGCTGGAAGAATAATGACACAGAAACACATCGCAGCCGAGAGCAGAAATCCGAAAGCAAGTAACAATTTTTTTGGCATCCGGTCCGCGAGCCATCCGGCAATAAACGCAAACGAAGCATAACAGACATTGTGCAAAATGTACAGCCCGATGGCCGCACTTGCCGCTCCTGTTACACCAAGTTGCGGAGTGAGTTCCTGCGTTGCAAGCAGGATG
>DASYAJ010000609.1:0-1637 GCA_036501405.1 Kapaibacterium sp. (SeqCode) | reverse complement strand
GGTCAGTACGGGCGAAAAGTTTCCAGTCGATATTACGAATGGCGTCGCCAGGAAGATAGGGCCGGTGTTCCGCAAACTCCACCGAAAATCCATGATACGGCGATTTGTGCAAACCGGTGATGAATCCTTCCACCACCATTTTTGCAACAAGTTCCATCGAGCCGAGACCGTTTGCGATCTCCGGTCGTAGATATTCGGTCAGTTCTTCTGCCATAGTGTAGCCGTGACTTTCCGGTCACGGCGAGAATAATTGAAACCGGATTTTTCGCTTCGCGAGCGTGACCTGAAGGTCACGACTACGCGGCTATTGCTTGCTTTAATTCCTTTATCGCTCGAACCGCTCGTTCGTTTTCTTCCATCGTGCCGATGGAGAGCCGCACGCATTCCGGCATTCCGGAACCCGCCAGCGGACGCACGATAATTCCCCGCCGCTCCATTTCGGAAACGAATTCCATTGCAGCATCCTCGTTTTGCATGGGAAGTAAAAAGAAATTAGCGGCCGTATCCGCAAAAGGAATGCGGAGATCGTGCAACGCTTTTTTAAGATACTCCTTGCCGCGCTCGTTTGTTTCGATGGTCTGGTGAAGAAACGCATCGTCGTCCAGCGCGGCGATTCCCGCAGCTTGTGCTGTCGAGCTTGGTTCGAATGGCAGCTTCACTTTCAGCATCGGCAGAACAATCGCTTCCGGTCCTGTGCCAAATCCAATCCGAATGCCTGCCAGTCCATGCGATTTCGAAAAGGTGCGGAGTGTGAAGACATTTGGCCGAATATCGTCGAGTAACGTGAAGTAGTCCGGCACATCGCGAATGGCATAATCGTAATAAGCTTCATCGTGGAGGATGATGACGTCTTTCGGAACCTCTCGATAAAACGCCTCGAACGCTTTGCGTCCGAATACGCTGCCCGTCGGGTTATTCGGATTCGCAAGATAGATGAGCTTGGTGTTCTCCGAAATGCGTCCGGCAATCGCATCGAGATCGTAACCATAATTTCGCATTGGAGCGGTGACAAGCTTTAACCCCATCGCATGAGAGAGCACGTAGAATCCCGTGAATGTCCCTTCGCTTGTCAGCACCTCATCGCCTTTTTCGAGGAATGTACGCATGAGCGTATTCATTACACCCTCACTGCCAGAACCGGCAATGACCTGATTGAGCGAAAGCTTGTATTTTTTCGCTAAGGCTGCTCGGAGCGATTTTCCGCCGTTTGGATAGTGATGAAGTCCCGCGAGACTTTTTATCGCAGCCTCGATGGCTTTCGGGGAGGAACCGAGAGGATTTTCATTCGAGGCGAGCTTGATAACGTCGGTCAGGCCATGCTCGGCCATCACGTCCTCGATCGGTTTTCCCGGTTTATAGGGCGCGAGCGAAGAAATATGAGCGGGAGGGGTAATGTTCATTTCGAGCGCCATAAACGCATAAATGGGGAATTCTATTGCAGAAATCGTCGCTGAAAGCAAAAGAAAAATTACGTATTTTTTGGATTTCCTTCAAAAAATTAGTATATTTGCATGGCTGTAGGAATTATTTCAATGAAAAATAGCCGCCACGCACCACATTCGACCGTTTTATTTGCCACGTTGTTTGCCGCAACCATTGCCGTGGCTATTCTTTCGGGCTGCCGCACACCACGGCAG
>DASYAJ010000608.1:0-8660 GCA_036501405.1 Kapaibacterium sp. (SeqCode) | reverse complement strand
GCCATTCTCTCCGAGAATAATCCCCTGATGGACCATTCGCAGGAACGGTTCCGGCGTCGAAACGATACCCCAATCGAAAAGGAATTTATGCCAAAATCGCGAATAAAGCAAATGCGTCACGGCATGTTCCGCGCCGCCAATATAGAGATCGACCGGAAGCCAGTATTGCTCTGCCGATTTCGAGATCGGTTCTTTATCATTGATTGGATCGGCATAGCGCAGATAATACCACGAAGAGCCTGCCCATTGCGGCATCGTGTTCGTTTCGCGGCGTGCCGGTTTGCCAGTCGCGGGATCGGTGGTGTTGACCCAATCCGTGATTGTCGCAAGCGGGGACTCTCCCGTGCCGGAGGGCTGGTAACTTTCTACTTCTGGCAGCATGACCGGCAATGCCTCATTAGAAAGAGCTTTAGGATATTCACCTTCACCATCGTTCGCATAAATGATTGGGAATGGTTCACCCCAATAGCGCTGCCGCGAAAAAAGCCAATCACGCAATTTATATTTGACCGATTTGGAACCCTTCCCATGCTCCACAATCCACGCGAGCATTTTTTCTTTCGCTTCGTCGGTCGAAAGTCCATCGAGAAATCCCGAATTGCAGGCGAGGCCCTCCTCGGTAAATGCTTTCAGGAGCGGCTCGCTCGCATCGACGCCCGGTGCTTGCAGCACACGAACGATCGGCAATCCAAAGGCCTGCGCGAATTCGAAATCTCGCTCGTCGTGTCCGGGAACCGCCATGATTGCGCCAGTGCCATAAGTCATCAGCACATAATCGGCAATCCAAATCGGAATTTTTTCCTGATTCGCCGGATTGATGGCATACGCGCCGGTGAAGACACCCGTTTTTTCTTTGCCAAGCTCCGCCCGTTCGAGATCGCTCTTGCGGCGCACGAGTTCCATGTAATCGGCAACACCCTGTTTTTGCCGCTCGGTCGTAATCTGTGGAACAAGCGGGTGTTCTGGCGCGAGCACCATATAGGTTGCGCCGAAAAGCGTATCGGGCCGCGTTGTAAAAACGCGAATGGTTTCACCGATGCCAGCAATTTGGAACTCGATTTCCGCTCCTTCGCTGCGGCCAATCCAATTACGCTGCATCTCGATGGTACTCGGCTGCCACTCGATAAGTGTGAGATCGTTCAGCAAGCGTTCCGCATACGCCGTAATCCGGAGCATCCATTGCCGCATGTTTCGCCGGACGACCGTAAAGCCTTTTTCTTCCTGCTCCGGCACTTCCTCATTGGCAAGAACGGTTCCCAATTCCGGGCACCAATTCACCGGCGCATCGGCAACATACGCCATACGATAATGCAAAAGAAAATCTTCGCGCTCTTTGTTCGAGGCCGCATTCCATTCGGAAGCAGAAAACGGCCGGACCGTTTTTCCGGATGCAGGCGGCGGCACATTCTGCGTTCCATTCCGTGCGATTTCACCGATTAATTCTTGAATCGGTTTTGCTTTTTGTTCCGACGGATCGAACCAGGAATTAAAAAATTTCAGGAAGATCCACTGCGTCCATTTGAAATAATTGGGATCGGTGGTGTTCACTTCGCGGCTCCAATCGAAGGCCAGTCCGAGCGAATCGAGCTGGCGGCGAAAGGAAGCGATATTCCGTTCCGTCGTGATGCGGGGATGCAGTTTATTGCGTACGGCGAATTGCTCCGCCGGCAGCCCGAAGGCGTCCCAGCCTGTCGGATGCAGCACGTTGAAGCCTTGCATCCGCTTCATCCGTGCAACAATATCCGCAGCAGCATAATGGACATGCCCCATGTGCAGGCCATATCCGGAAGGATACGCAAACATGTCCATCACGTAATATTTCGGCTTCGGATCGCCGGTCTTCACGCGAAACGTTTCGTGGCTTCTCCAGTAGTCCTGCCACTTGAGTTCGATGTCGGAAAAAGGGTACGGCAAAGGAAAAATTTAAATTCGAGTGATGAATGATGAACGAGTTTTCTCGGTTCCATCGTTTTAGCATCGATGATAACACGCGCACGCTGGCTGGCATTCAGTTTTTTTTTCCTTCTTATCGTTCTCGTACCCCCCTGCCTTGTTCATGCCCAGGGCATGACGATCGATAGTTTACTGCCGCGCATCGAAGGGGACCTGCACAACGCGCAACTGGCCGATCAGCTTTTGAAGCTCATTCCTGACGCTGCGAACGCGCACGTATGGGGATATGCCGCAGGGGATTTTACGAACGATACACTGCCCGATGTTGCGCTTTCGATTTACGATCTGACGCAATCTCGCAATTCCGTTCGGGTCTATCTATTCCAGAATAACAAGAATAAAACGCTTGTCGAAGGTTTCGAGCGGGAAGTCCCGTTTGTCGAATCGCCGATTGAAGTCGGTTTGAGCGTCGAAGGCTCCGTGGTAACGATTACGCAGCGCACCGGCGAGCAGCATTGGCAGCAGGAGGGATATTCGATCGAATGGGGCGACGTTGTTCTCGTCGATCAATACGAGACCAATGAAGAAAATATGACGGCTCCCGGTGCCTCGAAGCCCCATGTGCTGGGCCACGATGTGTATCGCAATTACGAAAGCCTGCGAAGCCGCGAATCCTATTTTTCGGGAACTTCTACCGATCCCTTGCTTGCGGAATCGTTTTTTACGCTGCCATCTTACGCTCGTTTTCGCGAGATCTATCCGGGATATGGTCACGTCGTCTCGGACACGACCGCCGATTTCATTCTGTCGGGCGTCGGACTTCGGCGCGATGCCAGCGATCTTTCTATTCGTTCCATCGAGTCCGCTTATAACGATGACTATCTCTACCTTTCCATCCGCGTTCGGGACGATTATGTGATTGGTGGGCAATCGGACCTTGCCGATAATGACAGGGTCTCGTTCTGGTTCGATACGAAATACACGGGCGACCGTCTGAATCGGGATCGGCGCGTGCTTTCGATGGAAGGTGGGTTCCCAACATTTCGAACGAAGCTCGATTCGCTCGTAACGAATATCACCTTTGCGCTGCCCGCACATCCGGGCGCGGTGACCGAAATTGCTTATAGTTCAGTCGATCCGCTCACTTCCGCGCAGCAGGAAGGGTTGAGCCAGGTACGCGCGATGATGGCCTACGATACCGGTCATAGCGTTGTGACGGGCTACCGGCTCACGCTAAGAATTCCTTTTTCGTTCCTCGGTTTCGAATCGAATCCGGAACATGCTTATGAAACGCCTGTCCATTTTAATTCCGAAGATACTTCGGGTGTGACATCGTCCGGAACCATTAATAATGCCGCAACGCTTGGATGCACCGCGCTCGTTTACGATGTGGACGATGCAAGCCATCCCAACGAAGTGACCGTAGAAGCGACCAGTAAATTCGAAGAGGGAAATCCTTCGACGTTTGGAACACTTGTGCTCGAACCCAGTGGCATTTCGTACGGAGAGGTCCACCCGACCTATCTCAAAAGTCTTCGTGACGCCATGGCCCGCGCTGGATATTAATGGGTTTTCCTGGGACCCTGGTGAGACAGTGATGGAACCGTAGTGGCACCGTATTTGAAAGAGTGTTCGCACTTACCGAATACTTTTATGAAAAAATTCCATCCTTATTTATCGATTCGTTGTCTGGCAATCCTTGCCGGAATTGCACTCAGTTTTGCTTTCAATTCATGCGGAGCGCCAGCCATCTCGGCATCCTACACAGCACCCGATTGGGCGCCTGCTTATTCGGATGCCTCGTCCGTACCGTATTATTATTTCCCCGATTACGACATGTATTACGATGTTGGAGCGGGACAGTATTACTACCTCAACAATGGCGCGTGGGCTGCAAGCGCAGCGGTGCCCTATTCCGGCGTCGATCTCGGATCGTCCTATACCGTCCTGCTCGGACGCGGGACAACGCACCCATGGGACCGCGACGATTACTATCGCCGGAATTATCCTGCCCATGCACATGAGCAATATGGACCGATCGTGACCAATAATCACGTCATCACGAATGTTCCGGACGGGCATGTTGTCATGCCTCGGGCGTTCAACGAAAACACGAACCGTGTCACGTTCGATGAACGTGCTCGCGCAGCTAACGGAACACAGCGGCGCGTCGCGACGCATGAGGTGCCTATGGAACGAATTGCGCCGAATATGCCCGCTCAATCGCGGTCCTATCGTTATGGCGGGGCTGTCCGAGGACGCTGAAAAAGAGAATTTAAGAGCGCGGGATATTTCCCGCGCTTTTCCTTTTTGTAATTTCTCGAATGGCATCCGTGTTTACTCTGCATGGAAATTACCGTACCGAACCAGCCAGCACGCTCCAATGAGGCTGTGCAGAAAGAGATCGACAGCATCGAGGTGCGAATATTCGATGACCAAAAGCGGCTTGCAACCCTTCGACGGGAACTCCCTGCCGAAGTGGTCCCTGATTATGAATTGACCGATTGGTCCGGCCAGAAAGTGAAACTCAGCGAGCTTTTTGCAGACAAAATGGAACTGATCGTCGTCCATAACATGGGAAAATCCTGCGTCTATTGTACGCTTTGGGCCGATGGATTTATCGGAATCACGAAGCATCTCGAAGATCGCGCTGCCTTCGTGCTTACTTCACCGGACGATCCCGAGACGCAGCGCCGTTTTGCTCGTGACCGTGGCTGGACGTTCCGTATGCTTTCCACGCAGTCCACATCCTTCAAGCACGATATGGGCTTCGAACCAGAACCGGGCAAGTATCGGCCGGGCGTTTCGGTGTTTCGAAAAGATGCGAATGGAAACATGTTCCATGTCTCGAAATCGATGTTTGGCCCAGGCGATCACTTTTCCGCTGTGTGGCATTTCTTCGATCTTCTTCCGAGCGAAACGGAATGGCATCCGAAATACCATTATGGACCGTGATCGCGCGAAAATCTCTCTTAGCCGAACAGCGACATTTCCCCATGCCGGCGAAAGTGTTCGGTGGTGAGATGTCCACGTTCCTCGTTAAGTCCGAGGCGCTTGCAGGTCTTGCGGAAGAGATCTTTGATGTACTCTGCATATCCTCCGGTACCGCGCATTCGGGTTCCGAAATTGGGATCGTTCATGCGTGCATTTTCTTGACCATTCTCACGCACCATCTGGATGCGCGTAATAATTTTCTTTGCTTCGAGCGGAACGTTCTTTTCTAACCATTCCTCGAAAATTGGGCGGACGGAATAGGGAAGCCGCACCATGTTGTAGCCAGCCGATTTTGCGCCGGCTTCTCGTGCGGCACGCAGAATAGCCGGAACTTCTTCGTCGTTCAATCCGGGAATAACCGGCCCGATCATCACGCCGGTATGCACGCCCGCTTCCGAGAGCGTTTTAATTGCATGGAGCCGCCGTTCGGGCGTAGAGGTGCGCGGTTCCAGCTTTCGCGCCAGCTCCCGATCGAGCGATGTGACCGAGAGAAACACGCTGACAAGTTTGAGCTTCGCCATTTCAGAAAGTAGGTCGCTGTCGCGGAGAATGAGGGCATTCTTGGTAATAATTCCCACCGGGTTCCGGTATTCGAGAAACACTTCGAGCACTTTTCGTGTAATGCCGAACTCGCGTTCAGCCGGTTGGTAGCAGTCCGTATTGCCGCTCATCATGACGAACTGCGGTTTCCAGGAGGGTTTGTCGAATGCCTCGCGTAAGAGGGAGGCCGCATCGTGTTTCACCATGATCTTCGATTCGAAGTCGATGCCGGCATTCATGCCGAGATATTCATGGGTGGGCCGCGCATAACAGTAGGCGCAGCCATGCTCGCAGCCGCGATAGGCATTGATCGAAAAATCGAAGCCGAGATCGGGACTTTCGTTTTTTGCTAGAATCGTCCGGGTTTGGTCGGGTAGGAATTCGGTCTGGACGACTGGCAACTCCATCATCTCCGACGAGTTCCAGCCATCGTCGAACGCTTCGAGGGTCGTCCGCTCGAAGCGATTTGGCGTGCGAAGTTCTGTTCCCCGGAGCATAATAAAAAATTAATAGTGCTTATTGTGGCAATGTATCTAAAGCCGAAACGAAGAAATATTGTTCCAACTTGTGTTTAGAAAGTGGAGGGCGTCGCGCAATTGCATCGAGAGAATTTTGGGCTGCGAAGGATTCTCTTTCCGATTTTTGCGTTTGAGTCCTTCTATTTATGGCTGACGTATTTATCTCATATTCCCGGAAAGATTCGGCCCATGCGATGGAGCTTGCGAACCAACTCCGATCGTGGGGCATCGAAGTCTGGATCGATTTCCAGGGGATCGACGCGGCCGATATTTGGCCGAAAGAAATCGTCCAGGCAATATGGGGATGTAAAGCATTCTTGCTGCTTCTTTCCGAATCGAGTTTGCGTTCGACGGGCGTCCTCCGTGAACTTTCGCTGGCTGTCGAAAAAGAGAAGCCGATTCTTCCCGTCCGGCTTTCGGCTCTGGAATTAACCGAAGACTTTGCGTACCAACTTGCAGGTGTACAGCATGTCGCAGCGACAGATATCGAAGCGATTGAACGATCGCTTCGCAAGATTGGCGTTCCGTTCGGTGAGCCATCGTCCGAAAACGTTCCAAGGCTGGCTGCACCGCCGAAGCTGCGGCCAGCGCCGCCGGCGGATTCGAGGCTTTCGCTTATCGTTCTGCCATTCGAAGATCTTTCCCCTCCGGGCGAAAACAACTTATGGTTTGCCGATGGCCTGGCCGGGGAGCTTATCGATGCATTGAGCCACGTCCGTTCCCTGCGCATTCTCGATCGAAAAACTTCTATCGGGCTTCGCGGCGTGAAACTTCGAACGGTCGAAATTGGCAAGGAATATCATACGCGCTATTTTATCGAAGGGACGGTCCGCAAGTTTGGTGAGCAGATTAAAACTTCCGTCTCGCTGCTCGATATTGAAACGGGGGACTATTTGTGGCAGGAATCGTTCCGTGGCGAGTTCAAGGATATTTTCGATATTCAGGAATCCGTCGCGAAGAACGTGGTGGAAGGCCTCAAGCTGCACCTGACAAAACAGGAAACCTCGCAGATCGTCGATCATGGAACGAAAGATCCCGAAGCGTATAAACTTTACGTGAAAGCGCAGGAATATCTGGACAAGCATACACGGGAAGGGTTCCAATTCGCGATCGAGCTTGTGAGCCGCGCCATCGAGCACGACCCGGCTTATGCAGCGGCCTACGCGTTCAAAGCGGATGCTTTGGTGAACATGTACCGGACCTATCACATCGAATCGACGCTGCTCGACGCCGCAAAACAGCTTGCCAACCACGCGCTGGAATTAAAACCGGATTTGTGGCAAGCCTTAGCTCCCCTGGCGCTCATTCACCAATTACAAGGCGACCGCGTTAGTGCCGAAGCAATGGCGCATCGCTACGTGGCGCACGCGGCGGATCAAAGCAACAGCCACTTCACGCTCGCGACCGTATTCGATCGTGCTGGCGATTACGCAGCAGCCATCGCGCCCTACGAAAAAGCGGCGGATCGAAATTCCGATTCGCTCAGCGGTGTCTGGAACCTTGTACTCGCATGTCATCATGCCGGCGAAACCGAAAAGCGAATACACTGGGCAAGCGTTGCCATCCCGCTTTTCGAGCGCCATTTGAAATTTCATCCGGAAGATGAGTTCCATCTCGCGTGCTATGCTTCGCTGCTTCATTTTGCCGGACGCCATGTGGAAGCAAAAGCGTATGCGGACAAACTTTCATCCGTTCGCGATGGCACCTCGCTCTACAGCCTTGCCTGTCTCTATTGCGAACTGGGGGATTTGGATGCTGGCATCGCTGTATTCCGAAAGGCGCTCGATGCCGGGTATCGCAATGCCGTGTTGCTCGACCGGTTTCTGACCTCATCGACAACCGGAATTGGTTCGCTTGCGGGCACACCGGAGTTCGAGGAACTGCGCGCCGCCATCGAGCATGTGTCCCATGAGGCACACCATGTCTGACGTTTTTCTTTCGTATTCTCGTAAAGATTCCCGTTCCGCGCTGGCCTTCGCCGAGCGCCTTCGCGACGAAGGTTTTTCTCCCTGGGTGGACCAAACGGGTATTCACGGCGCGGAGAAATGGTCGGCGGAGATTGTCGACGCGTTGGAAATGGCAAAGGTGGTGATCCTGCTCGTTTCGCAGGCTTCAAATAGTTCACCGCATGTCCATCGCGAAATTGCTCTTGCCAGTGAGTTGGAGAAACATATCTTGCCGGTGGAAATTGAGCCGGTTGCACTTTCGCGGGAACTGAAATATCCGCTCGCCGGGCTTCATCGGCTGCCGATTGCCGATCTACCCTCGATTGTTCGTTCCTTAGAAAAATTGGGAGTTCCGCAGGGAGAACGTCCCGAGCCTGCCGTTCCGACTTTCGGGAAAAAGGATGCACGGGAAGCACTGATGGTGCTCCCATTCGAAGACCTTTCGCCGAATGAAGATAATTCATGGTTTTCGGATGGCCTAACCGGTGAACTGATCCACGCGCTTGCAAATATTCGTTCTTTGCGCCTCATCGACCGTAACACAGCGATGGAATATAAAGGCGCGCGAGGAAAAACAAGCGACATTGCCCGGGAACTCGATGTCCGCTATTTCCTCGAAGGACAGGTGCGAAAATTTGGAACTGAAATTAAAATCTCCGCCGAATTGCTCGATATCGAAACAGGCGATCACATCTGGAATATGTCGCATAAAGGTTCTTTCTCCGATATTTTCGATGTGCAGGAGGAAGTAGCGAAAAAGGTCGTGGAG
>DASYAJ010000607.1:0-3846 GCA_036501405.1 Kapaibacterium sp. (SeqCode) | reverse complement strand
TGATCGGAAAAAAATGTTTGAAGGCACTGTTCAGCCTCGCGAAAGCTGGAAAGGATGTAACTGTCCATTATGCCTTATATTTAACTATGCCTTATTTAACAGCCTGGCTGAGACCTTGTGGCCACGGCTCGGAATGATCCTACCAGCTTCGGGATAATGCTCTTTATTGAGTTCTCAAAACCTTGTGGCACATCGATGATGATCTGATAGAGTCCAAATGGCGTGGAAATCTCACGCAGGTAAGAGATTCCGTTACCGATACGGCCCCATACCTCGCCGACCGATCCAGTGAGATTCGAAGAATCAATTTCTGAAAACACCTTGGAGGTTCTTAGCCATTGAAAATGCTCACGTAAGTCTTTCGTGCCTTGACCACTAATTTTATCTACGGTGATATAGGCGTTCTGAATGTTTGTGTCCTTTGGGTACCATGTACCATTTCTCTGATTCCAGAAATCGGGAATAGCAACAGCGAACCCGTGCCCTTGATCGTAATACAGCCATGGCTTGCTGGAAGAGCTATCCAGCTCGCTCGCTTTTTGTGCTATCGCAGTAGCCGAGATCATCATCAGGATGCTCAGCATAATCGTGGTTCTGAGTCGTTGATTGTTCATATTCAATGCTGGATAAAAGCGGGTTTGCCGTGCCGCGTGGCATCGACGGAAATCCGTAATGTTTCGAGATAGGCGCGTTCGCTGATAAGCTGCGCCATGCGGCCGAGTTCTTCTTTTTCTTTTGCGGAAAGCTGTGCTGCTTCCACTGGGTGCATGGCAATATCCCACCGTCGCGCAAGGTGTTCGCGTTCTTCGTCGATTACTTCGCGCTGGCCTTCGAGTTCTTCCACGATTGCGAGGAGTTCGTCCATCGCGTCCTGCTTTGTGTCGTGGTCGACAGCGGCTTCGAACTCGGCGATTTTCTCCTGGGCTTCCATGACCGTCATCAAAAGTCCTGGAGGAACGCTTTTTTGCTCCGAAATTGGATAGCCATAGAGTTCCACGAGGTGCTTCGCGCGTGGGATCGGTTCCCGAAGCGTTCGGTAGGCCGCATTGATGTCGCTCGATTCCTGAAGCGCTTCGTCGCGGCGCGTCTCCTCGTCTCCAACATGCCGGTCGGGATGCGACTGCAACTGAAGCTCGTGAAAACGGCGCTCCAGCCGATCGGCGTCCACGCCGAACGTGCGGTCAATCCCGAAACGACAAAAGTGGTCGGTCATGTGTGAGAGGAAAAGCGTGATCTCCGATCTCCCTCGCTTTTTCAAGCATGGGAATCGTTCTCCCCCGCCTTTTCAAGGCGGGGGCCGGGGGGTGGTTCGGTGTTGAACCTCAAACAACTACCCCCTAACCCCCGCCTTGAAAAGGCGGGGGAATGTTATTAAGCGCTTACGCGGTAAACGAGCTTCCGCAGCCGCAGGTCTTCGTGGCGTTCGGGTTATTGAACACGAAGCCGCGACCGTTGAGGCCATCGGTGAAATCGAGTTCCGTTCCCGAAAGATAGAAGAGCGATTTGGTATCGATGAACATGCGGACGCCTTCCTTCACGAGCACTTTATCGTTCTCGCGCTGCTCGGCGTCGAAACCGAGCGAATAGGAAAGCCCCGAGCATCCGCCGCCCTTTACGCCAACGCGCAGGCCGTAGGTATCGGGAATTTTGTTCGCTTCCATGATCTTCTTTACCTCGATGAGCGCCTTATCGGAAAGCGTGATCTCGTTATCGAGATCGGTGAACGCCTCTTCGACGGTGGTTTCCTCTAACGAGGGCATTTCAAGTACTTCTGACATGTAGTTCTCCTAAGTTGGTTTTGAAAAAAATTGTTTTTTGCTGTCATTGCGAGGAAAACGAATCGAATGAAATGAGAATCGTTTTCCTCGCAATCCGTTGCAGTTTAGCGCGCTGCCGAAATGCCACGGATTGCTTCGTCAGAAATTGCTTCACTTCGTTCCGCAATTTCTTCCTCGCAATGACGTGCTTGCATTAAGCAGCTACTGCAAGTTCTGCTTTTCCTTGCTTCTTCTTAAAATCTTCGATGGCCGCTTTGATCGCATCTTCCGCAAGAACGGAGCAATGGATCTTCACCGGCGGTAAATTTAGTTCCTGCACGATGGTCGTGTTCTTGATCGCGTAGGCTTCATCGACCGTCTTGCCTTTGATCATTTCGGTCGCGAAGGAACTCGACGCGATCGCCGAGCCGCAGCCGAAGGTCTTGAACTTCGCATCTTCGATCACGCCCGTCGTGGGATTGATCTTAAGCTGCAGGCGCATAACGTCCCCGCACTCCGGCGCGCCGACGAGGCCCGTGCCGACGTTCGCGTCCTTCGCGTCCAATGTACCCACATTGCGCGGATGCTGATAATGCTCGATTACTTTGTCTGAGTATGCCATAATGTTTCTCCGATAACAAATTCTAATTCTTTTTCATCCACGGGGGTGGTGCGATTTTCGGTTTTGGCGGAGCTTCGCTCAAACCTTCCGATTTCTGTTCACCAGGTTCCGGCTTCTCGTCAGTTCCCGCCTGCGGATCGCGATGGTGCGGCTCTTGACGAAATTGGTATTCTCGTTCTCCTGGTTTGAAAGGCCGGCCATCCAGATGCCCCGGCTCCGCGTTTTTTGGCGGGGCAATGGGCAGCAGGAGTTCCGCGATGCGGTTCCCATCCGGCGATTCGTCGCCGCCTTTGAGCGCAACCGTTTCGGGTTCTTCTTCGATGACCGATTCGACCGGCGAACCATGCACCACTGTATTGAGTGCAGCTTCCGCTTTCTGTGGCAGTGGCGCACCGTGGATAGTCAGCATCGCGTAGGTCCCGTCTTCCGGCGTTTTCCATTCGGGATATTCCAAACGAAATGCCTGATTGTTCACCGGAACGAGCACGCCTTTGCGCTCGTAATCTTCTACGATCAATCGCGCCATTCGTTCCGCTTCCAACAGCGTGACGGGGGAGCGTTCGATGACATCGAAATAATCCCGCACCGCGAATTGAATGTCCCGAAAAAACAGATTCGACTTATGAAACACCGGCTTCCGCGTTCGCCGCATGAAGCCGAGCAGAACCTCCGGGTTCCCGAAGTGTTTTTCGATTGTCGAATCTCTTCTTGCCATTCGTTTGTAGCCGTGACCTTCAGGTTACGGCATGTTCTTCAAATTTTTTCGCTTCGCGACCGTGACCTGAAGGTCACGGCTACAATTCTGTAAATCTATCCAATCCGTGTAATCGTGGTTCAGTGAGCCGCCCATTCGATCTTCTTCAGATCGATTCCCGCTTTCGCCATTTCGTAGAGCGGCGACATATCGCGCAGGTGCTTCACGGCCTCGACGACATGCGCCACGGTGTAATCGCATTCTTCCTGCGTATTGAAGCGGCCAATACCGAACCGGATCGAGGTATGCGCCAAATCTTCCCCAACGCCGAGTGCTTTCAGCACGTAACTTGGTTCCAAGCTTGCCGATGTACACGCGGAGCCGGAGGAAACCGCAATATCTTTAATTCCCATCATCAACGCTTCGCCTTCGACGAAGGCAAAGCTGACATTCAGGTTCCCAGGCAAGCGCCATTCGGGCTTATCGAGCGGATCGGGGCCATTGATGTAAATTTCGTCAAGATCGGCCTGGAAATCCATCCACATTTTGTCGCGCATGGACTGAATGCGCTTGGTGTCGCTTTCCATATCCGAAATACAAAGTTCCAATGCTTTGGCAAGTCCGACAATACCCGGCACATTCAGAGTTCCCGAACGCATCCCGCGTTCGTGGCCACCGCCATCCATTTGCGAAGCCAGCTTCACGCGCGGGGATTTCTTGCGAACATAGAGCGCGCCGACGCCTTTCGGTCCGTAAATTTTGTGGCCGGAAAT
>DASYAJ010000606.1:0-1539 GCA_036501405.1 Kapaibacterium sp. (SeqCode) | reverse complement strand
GGATAGAACGGATAAACCATTCGTTCCTGACATGCCGCGCTCGGATTAGGCCGCACGGGTTGGATTCCCGCCGGCCGCGCCACAATGAGTTCCTGGAATGGAAGTTCCCTCAGCGCCACTTCCGTTTTTCCTTTTACGCGCGCAAAGAGAAGGCGGCTTTTCATCGTAGGGTCCGCGCCTTTGCCACTCACGAAGACCATTCGTATCGCAGGGTTCGCGCCGAGCATGGCGCGCGCACCGGCAAGTGTGTAGTCATAGGTGATGCGCGCGTATTCCTCGGCATTCACTTTGTTCTGCGAAGTTCCCAAACACCAGATGCAGACATTCGATGTTTGGAACGCTTCCGATACGGATGAAAAATCGAGGAAGTTTTCGAGCAGCCAGACCCGCAGCTTCGGATGCTCGATACCCTCCAGCGGACGCCGGGAAACCGCGACAACGCTGTCGACTTCCGGATCGGCAATGGCCGCGCGAACGACTTCGCCGCCGACCATGCCGGTTGCGCCGGTGATAAGGATTTGCATGTTGGCAGAACAGCGCAGAGCGAACTGTCATTTCCCGTCCTTATGACGAAATCGAAGAAAGATGTCGGAGGAATTGGGCACCGGCATCATTTCTTGCAGCCGAAGTTCGGGTCTGGAATGTAATTCTGCGATGTCAAGCGGCCCTACCGAAGGCAGCGCATCGGAACCGAACAGTGTTGGCGCAAGAAAAAGCGCGATCTCTTCGAAAAGTCCGCTGCGTAGAATACTCGCCGCAAGCCTCGGTCCTGCCTCGACAAGTACACTTGCAATCCCACGCTCGCCGATGAGTTTCCATGCGTTCGCAAGATCGATGCGGCCACGATCTTCTCCAACGACGATCGTTTGGATGTCGGGAATGCTTCCCCGTCGTGCCAATGCCGAGGCGGTGGTAATCGCAATCGTTTTTTCGCGATGCGCGTCGGTAAAGAGCTTGAGCGAATGGGGCAGCTCCATTCGAGCATCGAGTAGAATGCGGTATGGAACTCTTCCTTCCACCAGGCGCGGCGTTAGTTCCGGATCGTCGGCAAGCACAGTCCGCGCACCGACGAGCACGGCATCGTATTCCGCGCGCATTTGGTGAACGATTCTGCGAGACGCTTCGGAAGTTATCCATCGTGCTTCGCCATTTGCCAGCGCACTGCGACCATCGAGCGAGGAGGCAAGCTTCAGGGTCACATAGGGCAGACCCGTCGTAATATGCCGAATGAAAAATCTGTTTAATTCCCGTGCTTCTTCTTCGAGAAGGCCTGCATCGACGGCAATGCCTGCTGCTTGAAGTTCCCGAATACCTCTTCCGGAAACTTTCGGGTTCGGGTCCTCCATGGCAATAACGCACCTTGCAATTCCCTTTTCGATCAGGAGCCGCGTGCAAGGCGGCGTTTTTCCTTCATGGGCATGTGGTTCCAAAGTGACGTAGGCCGTTGCGCCACGAACCGAGTTCCCTTTCGCTTCCGCATCGGCGATGGCATTCGGCTCGGCATGAGGGCCGCCATAAACAAGGTGCGCGCCCTCGCCA
>DASYAJ010000605.1:0-2166 GCA_036501405.1 Kapaibacterium sp. (SeqCode) | reverse complement strand
AACTCCTTTGAGAGTGTTTCGACGGGCATCGCAGATAGTGTATAAAAGGGGAACCGTTTGCGGCTTCGCGATTATCTCCGAACATTGGTGCATTCATGCTGCGATCCCTGTTCGCTGTGTGTGTTTTTTCGGCCGGATCTTTGGCGCTGCTTTTGGGCAGCGCCGCGGGCCAGCAACCGGCGGACAAAAAACAACCGGCGAAAGGGAAGTACGACCCGCCGGCCGCGATGAAACCGGACGCCGCGACGCTGAATTTGATCGCGGAGAAAACGAAGCAGCTCCGCAAGGCGATCGCGGAATTGAAGGAGAAGAAACTCAAAGACGATGTGTTAATCGACGTCGAGATTTATTTGAAGGCCGCAGAGAACATTGTTCGCCTGGAGGAATGGTATTCGAAGGACAGCGGTAAGTGGGCCCTGACGACTCTGGACCGTGGGCTGGAACGCGCGAAGTCCGCAGCGGACGGGAATGCGCCGTGGCGCGAGGAAACCGGCAAATGGATCATTCGCGCCTATCGATCGATAATCGATGGCTCAATTCAGCCTTATGCAGTGCTCTTGCCTCATGATTATGGAAAGGATCCCGAGAAATACTGGCGGCTCGATATCGTGCTACACGGCCGCGATTCCTCGCTCACCGAGTCGAAGTTCATCGCCACGCACAATGGCAATGCTCCCAAAGATCTGGATTACATTCATTTGGAACCATACGGCCGCGGCAACAATGCTTATCGCTGGGCCGGAGAGAGCGATGTCAACAATGCTGAATCCTCTTTCTCACTCGGGGAAATGCTTCGCAAAAAAGGGCATATAATGCCGCGAGTTCTCCGCGGGTTCTCGATGGGAGGGGCCGGAACCTGGCATCTCGGTCTGCACCATCCCCTCAGATATCGGGTACTCGGACCTGGAGCGGGTTTCACGACCACTCATGGCTATGTGGCCGGTATGCCGGGCAAATTACCGGATTATCAAGAAAAGTGTTTGCGCATCTACGATGCCGTGGATTATGCCGAGAATGCCTTCAACATTCCGATCGTCGCTTATAGTGGCGAAAAGGATCCCCAGAAAAAAGCCGCCGATAATATCGAAAATGCCTTGAAGGATTTCGAGGAACCCTTTCGCTTCACCCATCTCGTTGCACCAGGGCTCGAGCATCAGATGCCGAAGGCATGGCAGGAGAAAGCGGAAGCGGAATATCAGAAATATACAAGTGGTATTCCGAAGCGCGACCGAATCCGCTTCGTCACCTATACGCCCCGGTATAATAATGGGTACGAATTTTCCGTCGAGGCGCTTCAAGTGCAATATCAACGGGCAGTTGTCGATTGGAGTCGGGATAATAATTCCGTGGAAGTGAAAACCAGGAACGTTCGCCGTCTCGGAATTGTTTATGTTCCCGTTCGCGGTCCATTCGATGTGGTCATGGATGGACAAGAGTTCAAAGGTCTCTCCTTACCCGATCGACGAAAAGACGATTATGAGTTGGGATTCGAGAAGAAAGAAAAGAAGTGGGTGAAAGTGCAAATCCCACGGTCTGGTATTCCTGTTGAAACGCCGATTAAATCCCGATTAATTTGTGGGCCGATCGACGATGCATTCATGATGAGAAAATTTAGCGTCGTCAAACCTGCCGATCCCGATCCCAATTCCAAAGTGGACAGTTATGCGATTGCGGCGGTCGATGAATTCGCGCGTAACTGGGATCGATACTTTCGCGGCTCATTACAATACAACAACCTGGAACCGAAGACGAGTCCCGTCGTTCTAGGGGAATTTCATCCCAACTGGGTTCTATTCGGAACGCCGCAAAGCAATCCGTACATCGCCAAGGTTCTTCCGAAATTGCCGATCACCTGGACGGCCGACAAGCTCCGCGTCAATGGCGTCGATTACGATCCCAAGACTCACGTTCCGGTTCTGATTTATCCGAATCCCCTCACCAAGAACACCAGTTACGTCGTCATCAATTCCGGGCATACGTTCCGCGAAGCGGACCTGAAGGGCACCAACGCACTGCTCTACCCGCGGCTCGGCGACTGGGCCGTCATCAAGCCGACGCCGACGGCCGCCGATCCCGCCGCGTACGAAGTTGTCGCCGCCGGGCTGTTCGACGAAAACTGGCAGTTCCCCAAGAAAGAGAAATGATAATGGGTCGATGATGAAATCG
>DASYAJ010000604.1:0-5858 GCA_036501405.1 Kapaibacterium sp. (SeqCode) | reverse complement strand
GACGGAGCTTGTCGATTGCCTCGAATCGCTCGATCTGGATGAACGTGTTCGTGCAATTGTCCTTACGGGTAGCGAACGTGCTTTCGCCGCTGGAGCTGACATCAAGGAAATGGCGGATGCCTCGGCGATGGAGATGCTTTCGAGGGACCAATTCGCGCGATGGGACCGGATTCGGAAGATCAAAAAGCCGATCATTGCTGCAGTATCCGGCTTTGCGCTCGGCGGCGGCTGCGAATTGATGATGCATTGCGATATCATCGTTGCCAGCGAAACTGCGCGGCTGGGTCAGCCGGAGATCCTGATTGGCGTCATGCCCGGAGCCGGCGGTACTCAGCGTTTGACGCGAGCTATCGGCAAAGGTCTGGCAATGGAGATGATTCTGACGGGCCGGCAAATCACTGGCGAGGAAGCGATGCGGGCGGGGCTTGTCAACAAAGTGGTGCCAGTGGAATTTTATCTCGAAGAAGCGCAAAAGCTGGCGAAGGATATCGCCGATAAGCCGCCAATTGCGGTGCGACTTGCGAAGGAAGCGGTTCTGAAATCATTCGACACTACGATCGAAATGGGTCTCGAATACGAGCGGAAGAATTTCTATCTGCTCTTCGCCTCCGAAGACATGCGCGAAGGAATGAAAGCGTTCCTCGAAAAGCGTAAGCCGGAGTGGAAGGGGAAATAAAAACCTTCTTGAACCGCATGAGGTTTAGGAGTTGCCGATTTTTACCGGTTTACTTAAAGCCAGAAAGTGTGAATATAATTTCGATGCATTAAGTCTCAGCTACACAACGCTTGTAAAGGAACGGCATTTCAATTAATCCCTCCGACTTCTCCTGGGGTGGTTTGAATCAAATCAGTCCAGTACGAACCGATAGAATTTTGACCGCAAAGAATCGTTACTTCGTTCGGCGGAAGCTGAACTAAAGAAAGAGGTAATGCAAAAGATTGTCTCGAAAGTTATCTCCTTACTACCATCAATTAATGCCTGACTACCAAACCATCCTCACTACCCTTTCGAACGGCGTCTTCACGATCACGCTGAACCGGCCGGAGGTGTTTAATGCTTTCAATGAGCAGCTTACGACCGATCTCATCGAAGCTGTGAAGGAAGCATCGAAAAACGAGGAGATTCGTGTCGTCGTGATCACGGGCGCGGGGAAAGCATTTTGCTCCGGTCAGGATCTGAAAGACGCGCCAACCGGCTCCGGGAAACGTTCCCTTCGCGATTCTCTGGAACGAAGATACAATCCGCTTATTCGCGCCATTCGCAAGCTGCCAAAGCCGGTGATTGCATCGGTGAATGGCGTGGCTGCAGGAGCGGGAGCATCGCTGGCTCTGGCGTGCGATTATCGCATCATGGCGGAAAGTGCGAAGCTGATCGAAGTGTTTGTCCGCATTGGATTAGTGCCGGATTCGGGTTCCAGCTGGTTTCTCGTGAAGAATTGCGGCGTCGCGAAAGCCTTCGAGCTTGCCGCAACCGGTGAAGATATTCCCGCGAAGAAAGCGGTGGAACTGAGTTTAGCAAATAAATCCGTTCCCGATGCCGAACTCGAAACAGAAACACTAAAAATCGCAACGACTTTCGCCAGCGGCCCCACGAAAGCCTACGGCTATATCAAACGCATGATGGACCGTGCAGCGGCTAGTTCACTCGACGAAGCACTCGACTACGAAGTCTTTATGCAGGAAGCAGCAGGACGAACGGAAGATTACACCAATGCTGTTGCAGCATTTCGCGAAAAACGGAAACCGGAGTATCGGGGAAGATAAGTTAGCTTGCTGTTTTTTTTCGGAACATTCCGAGTAGAGCTACGATGGCCCAGATTCCTTCCAGAATGATAAAAGGAACATACCCGATCAGAATCGATGCATAGCACGCAAGTCCGGCGCCAGCGATATTAAGAATGCCATAAGCCTTGCTCTCCTGCGGCAAAAACTTGAAGAGGTTGAGAAAGTAAGCAATGAGCAACAGAGCCACGCCAAGGGAACCGATGATATTCGAGATGTCCATAGTTGAATGTCAGTTTTTTCGATTCGATCGAAAACTTGCGAAAGAATCTTTGCCTGGATATATCATAAAATGTCCCGAACGAAAAATGAGGAGTAATAATCATAGCTAACGAATGAGAGATTGTCTGATACTCCCGAAAAAGCGATTCGGTAAGATTTATTTCGGTCTTGGCTTAACTTAGGAGTGAATAGCATTTCTCTGCACACGAACCACCTGCTTCGTGGCTCGGTTTTTATCGTGCTAAAATCTGAATTATGACAACTATTGGAATCATCGGAGCCGGTACTATGGGAACCGGTATTGCACTTTCCTCGGCGTTGGCGGGATACGATGTCGTTCTCTACGATATTTCGGACGGATTCCTTCAGCGTGCCTACCGAAATGTGGGGCTTATGATGGATAAGTCGATCGAGCGCGGCAAACTAACGCATGAGGCAGCCAATGCCGCTGCCTTTCGTATTCGCACAACAACGCATTTCGATCACCTGAAAACATGCGACCTCGTTATCGAAGCGGCCATCGAAAAGCTTCAGACGAAGCAGGAACTCTTCGGGAAGCTTTCCGGTCTTTGCGCGGAAGATTGCATTCTGGCCAGCAACACCTCTTCGCTTTCGATCACCGCGATTGCCAGTGCGACGAAGCGGCCTTCGCGTGTACTCGGATTGCACTTTTTCAATCCGGCGCATATTATGAAGCTTGTTGAAATCGTCCGCGGCCAGGAAACGACCGACGATGTGATGTACCGCGCCGAAGGCTATATCAAGCAGATTGGGAAGGTTCCTGTTCTCGCGAAAGATACCCCGGGATTTATCGTCAATCGTGTGGCTCGGAATTTTTATGGCGAGGCGTTTCGCCTTCTCGGCGATGGCATTGCGTCCCACGAACAGATCGATCGCATCATGAAAGCCAATGGATTTGCGATGGGACCGTATGAACTGATGGACCTCATTGGGATCGACGTGAACCTTGCGGTGACGGAATCGGTCTATCGTCAATATTTCGATGAACCGCGGTTTCGGCCGCATCTGGTGCAGCAAAAAATGGTCGAAGCGAATTTGCTCGGTAAAAAAACAGGTGGCGGATTTTATTCCTACTCCTGAGTTCCATCATGGAACGATTCCTGGCGGTGCTGTGATGGCCTGAGGGTTAAATTCCGCATCATCTCGCCTGCGTCCAACGATCGTATAATCGCTGGAATCGAGTGCTCGAACGATAGCTTCACGGTTTCGGTACATCGAGATCGTCGTAAAATTCCTCCATCCAATCGCTGCGTATGTTATGATCGCTGAGAAAAAAACTGCCACACTGAACCACTGAATCCATTTCCTTGTCAGTGGCGTCCGAAAGGAATGCAACAGAAAGAGCGCAACCAGTGGGAACAATAATACGGCGGCATGGGCGGGAACTCTGACCTTAGAAAAGAGTGAGGAACCATAAAGTGCTGCAAGCCCAAGTAGTAGCATATTACGAAGCGGTCGCATTCCATCCTCGCGACCCGGACGAGCGGTTTTGTAAAGCAAGAAAATTACTTGCGCAATACCTATCAGGGCAAGGAAAACCCCAAAAGGAGCAGCCCACAAATAGTCCTTCAAAAATTGAATTCGTTCCGGCGTATGGGCGGCGATGAAACGAGTAATATCGAACGAGCCATACCCATAATACATCGTAATATCTCGAAAAAGCTCTTTCGCATTTTCCAAATTGACCTGAATAAGTCCAAGCGTGGAAGGCGCGCTGGAACTTCCTTCATTCGGCGAAAATCCAAATCGGAGAAGCGTGGGCAGGAGCAGACTACCGGAAACAATACATCCGACAAGGAATGATACGACGCCTATTCGGGTCGTCCGCCAATTTTTTCCCTTCAAGAGATAAAAGAACGAAAGCGCAGCAAAGGGTCCGAACAATATCCAGGAAAGATGTAACTGCATGGTCCAACATATTGCGAAGCCCATCAGAAAAAACGAGAGCCTCTTCGAAACCACGTTGACTCGTAACAACGGATACGTTTCAAAAAAGGCTATGAAAAACAGGATCGCTCCGGGAATGACATACGAAGGATTCACGATCCGTGTAAAAAAGCAAAACGACCAAGGAATGAGAAAGAGATAAGCCCAGATAAATACTTTCGGAAGATCCGGCAGGCGTTTCGAAGTATACCAGGCAAGCAAGCCGAGACTTGCCGACAGCAGAATATTGAGCACGATAAAGGGTGATTCGGGAATTTTCCATACGTACCATCCTGCCGAAACCAGAAATCCTTGCAACGCACCCGGAATTTGGGAATGGTTATAGACGAGGTCGGCTCCGAAATATGGATAGCTGTGCGTGGTAAAGGACTTGAGTCCGATCAAATAAATCTGCAGGACGTCCTGATCGGGGAACCAGAATTCGTTCGTCAGCGAGAATGCGAAACGAATGAGCATTAGCGAAGCGACAAAAATGTATACCGCGGCCTTCGAAGGATCTGTATGCGTGCGAAACAAAATCGGGTGTGTGCCTAAAAATAGGAAATGTATTTCGATTGGGCGTCGTTTTATTATGCTGCAATTTTTTAACGAAAGACATTTTATGAACGTTCAAGCCGAACTTAATGCAGGTGATATCGCACCCGATTTCACAGCAGAATCGACCGATGGGTCCTCTATCTCCTTACACGATTTCAAAGGTAAATCGAATGTCGTACTCTATTTTTATCCGGAAGACATGACAGGCGGCTGCACCGTCGAAGCCCAGCGATTCCGCGACGATAAATCGAAGTACGAAGCGAAGAATACCGTCATTCTCGGCGTCTCGCTCGACGACCGAGCCAAGCACCAGGCATTCACCAAGAAAGAGAATATCAATTTTCCGCTGCTCGTCGATTCCGATCAGTCGATCTGCAATAATTACAATGTGCCCATCGATGGACACCAGCCCTATCGGCAAACGTTCCTTATCGATAAGACTGGAACGATTATCAAAGCCTACCGCAAGGTCGATGCGCGCGTTCATAGCGAGAACATTCTATCAGACATGGAATCGCTTCATTTATCTTAATCAGCCATGAACATTCTTTTCAGCACTCTTCTTTCGATTTTGGTTCTCGGTCCGATTACACTGTGGCCCGGGATGAAAGCACCGGACTTTACTGCAACGACCACGAACGGATCGAAAATTTCGCTGCATGATTACAAGGGCAAATCGAACGTGCTGCTCTATTTTTATCCCGACGATCTTTCGCGCGGCTGCACGATCGAAGCATGTAAGTTCCGGGATGAGAAGGCGAAATTCGCCGAAGCGAACACGGTCATTCTCGGTGTTTCGCTTAACAATCAGACCAAACATCAGGAATTTACAACCAAAGACTCACTCAATTTTCCCCTTCTTGTCGATACCGATTCGACGATCTGCCGCGCGTATGGAGTGCCCATCATGATGGGAAAATATGCGACCCGATGGTCCTTCTTGATTGGTAAAGATGGGAACATTGTGCAGGTCTATAAAAAAGTTGATCCCCGCACACACGGAGCCGAAGTATTGCAGGACGTTTGGGACTACAATAAAATGCAAAAGTAAATGCGATTCCGAGCTTCCGTTCTTCTCAACAAGTTCCCGTGAGCCAATCGCGCTCTCGGTCGTCGCGCAAGCGCACATTGATCTCAGTGCCTGGTCGCTGTATCGTTTGCTCCCGTCGTTTGGCTGGCACTGTTTGTTGCGCTCGTCGGAGCGGTGAGCGAAGCGGTCCGCGAAATCTGCACATGACTCCCATCGGAAATGGTATTGCCAACGTTCAATACTAACATCTCATCGCCAGTGAGTCCCGAAAGGACTTCGACAGTTTCACCAAAATTTTCTCCCAATGTGATGGGGAGGA
>DASYAJ010000603.1:0-3039 GCA_036501405.1 Kapaibacterium sp. (SeqCode) | reverse complement strand
TTGATTGCCCTCTTTACAACTCGTACGTTCTCTTTCATTTAGTCGAAAGCTCGAAACTATGCCATTAATGACCAAGATGCGCGATTCGATGCCGGTGGTTTTCGCCGGGCTCGCAGGCATCTTTCTGCTCATGATCATCTTCGAATGGGGCGGCCAGGGTACCATTTTCTCGCCCAATGGGCAGAATGGGGTTCTGGCAACCGTCAATGGATTTAAAATCACGCAGGACGTGTATAATAAAATCCTGACGACATCAACCGACCAGATGAAAACGAAGAATAAGGAGTCGGAACTGACGGAATCCGAGCAGTCGGACGCGGAAAATAATGCGTGGGACCAGGCGATTTCGCAGGCGCTCATCGATCAAGGAATTGATAAGATGGGTATTAGCGTCACCGATCAGGAAATACGGGATGTGCTCTTCAGCAACCCGCCGGCGGATGTGAAGCAAGCTTTCACCGATTCCACGGGGCAATTTCATCAGGATTCCTATCTGAAGTTCCTTCGAGATCCGAAGTACGATTCGATCGTGCGGCTGATGGAAGGCGATGCGCGGCAGGAAATCCGTAATATGAAGTGGCAGCAATATATGGCTTCGACCTGCCGTGTCACCGATAGCGAAGCGTTCATTCGTTATTTGACCGATAGCGCAAAAGCGATCGTTAGCGTCATAAAGATCGCTCCGCAGGGCGGAACTCCGTCCGGCGCCCAGGTTTCCGACCAGGAAATCAAAGCCTATTACGACGCCCACACCTGGCTGTATCCGCAAGACGAAAAACGAAAGTTTCAATTCGTGGCTTTTCCTCTTGTTCCAAACAGCCGCGATACGGCGATGGCGCTTGAAACGGCCAATACGATTAAATCGAAACTTGCCGAAGCGGCACAAAACGATGTCGATACCGTGGCTAAAGAACTTTCGCAAGATTATAGCGATCAGCCTTTCATTCCAAGTCGGCTTGTCAACATGCGCGAGCTGGGTAACGATACGTCGCTCACCGATGTCAAAACGGGTGACGTGGCGATTGTCCATATCTCTGGAAAACTGACGGTCGTCCGCATCATGGCGGATGTCGATACTCTCGGACTGACCCTATTCAAACTGCGTCATATCGTACTCGAACCTCGAACCGCGATGCCGGTTTCTTCTCAGGAGCAGAAAGATAGCCTGATGCGCGCTGGCAATCAGATTCTTGACGAATTGCATGGCGGAGCAAATTTTGCAGAAGTGGCACGGTCGCAATCGATGGACCCGCGCTCGGCGATTGCTGGCGGCGAAATGGGCTGGATGGATACCGGCTTATTTCCTCCGGTTTTCCGCCGCAATATTGCGTTGGCCAAACCGGGTGATATCGTCGGGCCGTTCGAATCGCAGCAGGGCGTCGAAATTGTCCAAGTAGAAGCTCGGTCGCGCCGTTCATGGGCCGTCGTTGGCGTTCCGCTGACCATCAAGCCAAGCCATCAAACGCTACAGCTCGTCTCGCAGAATGCAAACCTGTTTCGCGAAGCCGCCGAGAAAAAAGGATTCGAGCAATCGGCGAGTGCTTCCGGATATCATATCGTAAAGGAAGTGCCGCCTGCCAGCAGAAAAGGTTCTCCTCTCTTTGGCAGCGATCTGTTTGTCGATTGGATTTTCCAGTCCTCCAAAGGCGATGTTTCGGAAGCATTCCACATGGACCGCCAGCATACGATCATCGTTGCACAAATGACAGAAATTCTTCCTGCTGGGCCGAAACCGCTCGACGATGTAAAAGGGCAGATTCAGCAGCAGATTCAATTGAAGAAGGAAGTAGCGCTTCTTGCGCCGCGCGCACAACAAGTCCGTGCGGCGGTGGGACCAAATGGCGATCTTTCCACCGTTGCGACTACGCTCGGCGATCCGAGGCTCGCGCCCATTACTGCCGTTATGGGACCCAATGAGTCGGTCAATGGGCTTCCAACCTCCGAGTATGTCGTGAATGACTGGGCATATTCTGCACAACCCGGATCGATCAGCCCGCCGCTCCAAGGCGACCATGGTTACTATATTGCAAAACTTATGGGTCGCTCGGTTCCTACGTACCAGCAATTTCAAGCTGTGCGCACGAACATCATGAAGCAGCTCTTGCAAGAGAAACAGCAACGAATGCTGATGGACTGGATTAATAATCAAAAAGAGCACGCCACGATTGTGGATTACCGCGTTCGCCAGCGGTAATAGAGTTCCATCGTCACGGATTTGGCGTGAGGGCCTGGGATGGAAATGCTTCCGGGTCCTCTTCGCTTCGAAGCTCGAAGTGCAGGCCATCGTTGTTTGCATGAAGGTCCCGAGGATCGATCGAACCGCCAATGACAAAAAGGTCTTCGCCAGATTCCACCGTATGACCCGCAAGGTGGACAAGCCAGTTCATTCCAAATATCGACTTGAGCCATGCACTTGCAAAAAAATGTTGCAGCTTATCGCGGTCGTCTTCCGAAGTGCGGTAGAGGTGGGTCGGTAGATGACCGAGCCTCTGAAGAAACCGCGCGTGGTTTTCGCTGGTGAGCGGAATATCGAGTTCCGAACCGAAAAATTTAAGCGGGATCCATTCATGCTCGAAGCATCCGAACGATGCCGCAAGAAACGCGATTGAACGGTTGCCATGCGCGAGCGCCATCGATTCGAAGTAAATTTCATCGAACGCTTTGTCCGGCGTGACTTGGGTTTCATACGCACCGAATGCTACGCTCCGAATAAACGACCGCATTGCATAGCCTAACTGAATTCCTTCTGGCACGAGCAATCCTATGGGTAACGAGATCGCACTCTCTGCATGAAGTTCCGCAACATCGAGCGCAGAATCGGACGGCGTTTGCGCGCAAAGCCGAGACGTGCATATCAGCGCGAAACATAACCACGCGCTACGCATGGCGCCCTGAAGTCTTACGCGCGGATGTGCTAAATCCCTCCATTATGGTGGGGATTAACTTTTCAAGACGCATCGTAAAGTTCCGGCGTTTCTCTTCCAGGCCAGAGTGTTCGGTAACAGGCGGCTGGAACAGGGCTACATCTGAAAGTGCGTG
>DASYAJ010000602.1:0-5445 GCA_036501405.1 Kapaibacterium sp. (SeqCode) | reverse complement strand
GGCGACTGAGAATCGGAAGGTAACGCCGAATAACGCCTGAAATATAAGTGATAATGGCTGCGGTAAGCATTCGACCGCCCTCGATACCTTCCTGATCGTAGGCGCGATTTAGTTCCGACATCCGCGTCAGCAGCGCCTGGCCGCACGCGACCATTTCTTCGGCGGTTCCACGCTTGGCATGTGTCGATGCAAAATCGTTCGGCGATTCGAGCCGCTTCAGGAATGCTTCGTCGATGCCGAGAATAGACCCGAAGACATTCCAGACATGCATGTAACCCCGTTTTTCTTCGGGCGTGGCAATAACGCCGAGCGTTTCAAGGCCATAAAGATCGAGGAACGAAAACGACATTAAGGTTCCCGCCAGATATTGCTGGTTGATCGGCGGGCCCCAGCTTTCCTGCCAGATTTGGTCGGCCGGTTTATTTTGATAGGTCCGCACTTCCCTATTCTGCTCGCGGTCCCGAATGCCATCCTGCCAGAATTCATGGATGATCGTGCGCGTAGCGGCATGGAGCAATCGCACACGCAGAATTGCTTCGATGCCGACGGGAACCGGATGCGTGAGTGTCGGATGTTCCGGCATCTTGACAAAACTTCCCTCCTGCATCGCTTGCATCACAAGCGATCCCGTCTCGACCACACGGCGGCGCACTTTCAAACTGATTTGTTCCGTCAGCGAAAGCACTTGCGTCGCGCCGCGGCCGCAGGTATAAAGCACCGGCAGCGAAAGAAACGCGAGCATCGGATAGGCGAGCAATGGATTGTTCGCAAATAGTTTTTGTCCATCGCGAATCAGTTGAGAATCCGCCCAGACCGGAAGCTTTTGTGCTTCACGAATGAACGTGCGCAGCGCCTCGCGGACCGGTTCGGGAAATTGATACTTCGATCCCTGCGCGGCAAACGGATATTCGACATCCGGATCGGGGATCGACATTCGGTTGATGAGTAAACTCAAAAAGAGAAACGCATATTTCGGCCGAAGCGAAGGATCTCCGGCAGCTTCCGCTTCCGTGCGGCCTTGCGCATAGAGCTGTTGAACGATCGTATCGGCCAGCGGGTCCGCCCGATGCAGGAACGGTTCCATAAAACTCGCCGGCCACGCCGATTCGAGATACGGGTTATCCTTCCCGGCCATTGCCGTAAGCACAGGATTCGGAATCAGAGGGTCTTTAATCGTTGCAGATTTCATGCGGTGGTACGAAAGAAACGATGCGAAGAGAAAAAAAAAGTGAGAATTATGCGATCTGATGTTCTCGAACGACATTCGTTTCAGCAAGCGCCTGCTGAACGCGCTGAAGCAGAGGAAGATCGTGCCCATCGGTATAGGTCTCATACACAGCGCGAATGTCATCGAGAACGGCTTTTGCACGAGAAGTCCCTCGCAGGAGATCGTGCAGGCTCAGCAGCGCGAGCAATTCGTAGCTCTTCGCGCCACGCTGACGGGAAATAGAAATCGATTCCCGGAACAGTTCCTCCGCGCGCGCTTCCGGTAAGACGCCGGCCTGCAGCCCATTTGCGGTTCCCTTCGATCGAGCAATCCCAAGCACGACAAGCCCCTCCAATCGTTTGAACGCCTGCTGCATGAAGTGCTCTTCGGTTTTTTCCGCCTCGTCATACGCGGCTTCCAGCGCCTTGGCCGCGCCTTCGTAATCCGAAAAGCTCAAATGCGTTTCGATCTTCCACGTATAAGGCAAACTGCGCCACACTTTCGATCCCATCGCGTTCCAAACGGTAATCCCCTGCTCGAACATTTGCATGCTCGCCGCAAAATCGCCCTGCTTGCCACGCACCCAGCCTAAGACGTAGGACGCAATCCCCAAAAAGAACGGATAGCCGCTATCGACCGAAACTTTCATCGCTTCCATGCCGAATGTTTCCGCAAGCGCGACGTCCTCCATCAGTACGGCTAACGCGCCCAAACAGACGCCAGCATAAGCCGAGCTATAAGGATGGTTCAGCAATTTGTGGTGCGCCATGTTTTGGCGCATGATCGCGCGCGCATTTTCGGGATGACCCAAAATAAATTCCGCCCAGCCTTCCCACGAAAGCGCGCAAGCTAAAACGTCCTGCACATAACCGGTGACAGGCGCGCTGTGCTTTTCCACGACATACATTTCGCGAATGCGCTTCATCTCGTTAGCCGAGCGCGCAAATTCGCCGAAACGCAGGAAGTATTCGAAACCGAGTGGGAACGATGCTTCGATAATCAGCCCGTCCTTATTTCGTTCCTTCGCCACTTTCCAGAGTTCTTCCGCTAAAGGATAGGATTCGCGGTGGTTCGCCATCACGACATAATAGGCCCACAAGCTCCAAAGAATAATCGGAAGCTGCGGCGCGTTCGGAACCGCGGCGCAGAGTTCCCGCGCGCGTGAAAGCGGAATGCCCACTTCCGGCGCGGAATACCCACATGACATCAGCAACGCAATACCAAGAAAGAGCTGGACCGGAAGCTCATAAGCTTGCGCCGGATGGTCACTCGCAAGTGTCGCAAGAAGGTCCAGCCCGCGTTGGTAATCGCCGATAGCTTCCTGCGCGGCGTAACGTTTATCGGCTTGCTGGCCTGCGCGAAGCCACTCGCCAATCGCTTCGGGAATCATTCCAGCTTCCGTATAATGAATCGCCAGCGTTTCCGGCTGGCTTTCTACAATCTCCGGAAATTGCTGTAGAATCGCTTCGTTAATCTTCCGGTGCATCTCCTGCCGGTGTGTACGCAACTGCGATTCGTACGCGGCGTCCTGCACAAGCGCGTGTTTGAAAATATAGGTCGCATTCGGCGCAAATCCGCGCTGGAAAATCAAGCCCGCGTCCGTAAGCTGCTTCAGCTCATAGTTCAATATGGCATCGTCCAGCCTCACGACGGCCCCCAATAATTTATGACTGAACTCCCGACCGATCGTCGCGGCCGTCTGCGCAACCAGTTTGCTCGTCGAGAGCCGGTCGAGCCGCGCCATCAGCGAGTCCTTCAGCGTAGCCGGAATTTCGAACTCCTGCTTACCTTCCAGCTCATAACGATCTCCTCCAACGAGCACAAAATTCCCGCCTTCGAGCACCGTCTTCGTCAGTTCTTCGATAAAGAGCGGGACGCCATCGGTTTTTTTCAGGATTTGTTCGGCAATCGACTCGGGAAGCTTTTTATGATCGACGAGATAGTCGATAAGTTCGCGTGTTTGATTCTGTCCCAGCCGGTTCAAATTCATGAGCTGGACGTTCTGCATCCCCACCCACGTCGGTTTGAATTCAGGCCGGAACGAAAAGAACGCCAACAGGCGCGACGTCGGCGCTTGCTGAATAATCATTCCCGCGAGTTCCAGCGTCGAAGGATCGGCCCAATGCAAATCCTCGAGGATAAAAAGCGTTGGTTGGACTGCGGCTCGCCGCATCAACAGATTGAGCAAGAGCGCCAACGTTTTTTGGCGCGTCCCGAGTGCCAGTGGATCGAGCGGAGGATAGTTCGGATTCACCGGCAGCGATAAAATCGGTGCAAGCAAGGGAATGTTTTCGAGAAGATCGAACCCGCTTTGCGCCAGGAATCCTTCCGTCTTTGCGTATCGTTCTTCGGCGCTATCGTCGGGAAGGAATCCCAATGCGGTCCGCTGCAAAAATTGCGAGACCGGGTAGAAGGCTGTGTTTTGATGATACGGAGAGCATTCCGTCTCGGTCAGCCAGGCATCGTGCTCTTTGGTGATATGGAGTTTGAGCGCGCCGGTAATCCGCGATTTTCCAATGCCGGCCTCGCCCGAAACGAGCACGCACTGCCCTTCGCCTTCGACGACGTTTGCCCAAAGCGCCTGCAAGCGTGCCATTTCGGAATCGCGGCCAATAAGAGGAGTAAGACCATCCAATCCTTTTGCTTCTAACCGCGTGCGGGCGGTACTCTCGTGAAGAATGCGATAAACACCGATCGGCTGGGAGATTCCTCTCACCATTTGGGAACCTAAATCTTCTTCCTCGAAAAATCCCGATATGAGTCGGTAGGTGCTCGCGCTGACAACGAGTGCATTCGGCTGCGCCAGCGACATCAGCCGTGCCGCAATATTCGGGGTCTCGCCGATGATGTCCATTTTTCGTTCCGCTTCCGCGCCGATCTCATCGATCACGACAAGCCCCGTGTGAACGCCAATCCGGATTTCGAACGGCACGTTCGTTCCATTCGATCGATGGAAATCGGTGAACTTAATTGCTTCGAGCATCCCAAGTCCCGCGCGGACGGCCCGCTGCGCATCGTCCTCATGCGCGACCGGATAGCCGAAATGCACCAACATCCCATCGCCCAGGTATTTTGCTACAAAGCCATCGAAACGGCGGATGACCTTCGCGCAGGTCTCGTTATAAAGCCGCATGATGTCGCGCAATTCTTCGGGATCGAGCTTTTCCGAAAGGCCCGTTGAATTGACGACATCGCAAAACATGACGGTAAGCTGCCGACGCTCGCCTGGACGCTGTGCCGGAGCAGATGCAGCAGCCACCGACCGGATTGGCTTGCCGCACTCAGCACAAAATTTCGCGGAACGGGAATTATCTGCGCCGCACGAAGCGCACGCTACCGAAAGCGTTCCCCCGCATTCGGGGCAAAACTTCGATTTTTCCGAAACAGATGCATTACAATGTGGACAGTTCATCGGAACAATACAAAATGGATAAGAACAGGATGCTAATGATCATGAAACCTCGTTACCCCAAATAAGTTTCTGGCCCGAAACAAAAGGGATCATGGACAATCGCTTTTATGGCAAAAAGATTCGAACCCGTCCGAGGGCGGTGGTGTTAACCGGCCCGAATTCGACACAACGAATCATTCGGAGAGGTGGCAGAGTGGTCGAATGCGGCGGTCTCGAAAACCGTTATACCTTCGGGTATCGAGAGTTCGAATCTCTCCCTCTCCGCAAATCCTTCCTTTTTTTCTCTTACGGTCTATAAACTTCCACCGTGTTGTACACCCGGCTCGTGTCCTGCCCGCCCATCGTGTAGATTTTATTGTCGACGACACTGGCCGATAAATAGGATCGCGGTGTGAATGTCCCGGTGGTCGTGGGCGTGCTCCATGCGTTCGTCGCGGGATCGAAAACCTGCACAATATCTTTCGCCAGTGGTTCGACCATGTTCGGCGTTCCACCGACGATGTAAATTTTATTTCCAACTACGCCGGAGGTATGCAGCAATCGTGCGCGAAACGTTCCCGTCGTCTTCGGGGTGCTCCAGGTATTCGTTTGCGGATCGAATACTTCCACATCGCCTATCACGCGATGTCCGCGCGCGCCACGATCGTTGAACCCTCCGATGGCATAAATCTTCCCGTTCACCACGTTTGCCGTAAAGGCGCCATGCGGCGTAAAACTTCCCTTCGTTTTCGGCGTGCTCCATCGGTTGGTCGATGGATCGAACACTTCGAACACATCGAGATCGCCGGGTGACTCCGCATCGTATCCGCCGAGCGTATAAATTTTC
>DASYAJ010000601.1:0-8912 GCA_036501405.1 Kapaibacterium sp. (SeqCode) | reverse complement strand
CTGCCAATTCGTGTTGGTCGTGAAGCTCATCGCTGTGCCGAAACTCAGATCGGGCGCGACGGCGCCGAAATGTTGCGGATTCCAGGGAAGGAATTGCTGAAGTCTGAGAATGCCATAGAGCACGAGGCCGCTCACGGCGCTAAAGATGAGGAGCGCGGCGCTATAGCCCGTCCACTTCATCTCCGCGCTGGGATCGATTCGGCAGATACGGTAAATGAGCCGCTCGACCGGGCCAAAGATGTGGGTAAGAAACATCCGCTCGTTATTGAATACTCGTGTGAGGAATACGCCCATCGGCTTCGTAATAAGCACGAGGACAACGATGTACGCCGCAAGTTGAAGGATGCCGTTGGTCGTCATAATTTGCTCCCATCCTAAAGAAGGATGGGTTGAGAGGTGGTTAGAACTTTTCAGGATAGAGCATCGCATACATCAGGTACACGATTGCCACGAGTACGAGAACGAGTAAAAAAATGCCGCTCATGATTTTGATAATTAGATTTTGTCGCAATACGATTGGAAGCCAATCGCGAGTACGAAGAAGGCCAGTGTTATAGCTATGTAAAGTAAGTCTGCCATATTGTTGTTATTGCTACAGTTTGTTGGGAATCGGTAGCGCAATCGTAAAAGTAGTCCCTTGCCCGACGGTGCTCGTCGCCCAAATACGGCCGCGATGCGCGAGCACGATTTCGCGAGCAATCGAAAGCCCAAGTCCCGACCCGGAGCCGAAACCCATTGCGCCTTCCTCGACTTGGACGAACTTGTCGAAAATCCGCTCGATGTCTTTTTCCGCGATTCCTTTGCCGTGGTCGGTAATGGAAATCCATACTTCTCGCGCCGCGGCAGATGTCGCTCCGTCGATGACGGTGGCTTTCACGTCCACCGCGCCACCGCGCTTCGAATAGCGTACGGCGTTGGAAAGGAGATTGGTAACGGCCCAGGCCATTTTGTTCGGATCGACATCGACCTCCGACACGTCGCTGGCTACCGCGGCGTCGATGGCAATTCCGGCCTCTTCCGCGCGCATCGAAATCGGAAGTATCGCGCTTTCAAGAAGCGTCTCGACATCGACCGGCATTCGGTGGAGTTCCAGTGTGCCGGCTTCGAGCTTGGCAAGATCGAGTAGTTCCCGTACGAGATTCAAAACGCGGTTCGATTCCATCTGGATGGAAGCCGCCATTTCGCGTTGCTTGTCGCTTAATGGACCTGCGATTCCATCCTCGAGCAATACGCTCGTCGTTTTGATCGCCGCAATCGGGGTTTTTAACTCGTGCGCTGCCGTTGCGACGAAATTACTCTTGGCGCGGTCCAGCTCCTGAAACTCGGCAAGGCTCCTGCGCGAAACCGCGACCGCAAGGAAAATCGCCGCGCCAAGAAGAAGCAGGGTAATCGCAATAGTGGAACTCTGCGCGAATGCGCCTTCATTCGAGAAGGCTTCAGAGTGCGAGAACATGGCGCGCTCGTTCATCGCGAGCACCCCTTCGCAATCGGCGCGAACCGCTTCGGCAAGCGCCGCAGAAGGTCGCGCAAGATATGCGTTGTAATCCCGCACGATGTTTCGGGCGGCTTGCAGCTCGCCGGGTTCCGTGATGTTATTGAATTCGAGCGCGAGATTTTTGCGGATGATCGCATCCTCCGCTGCCCACCCATTGTCCCCCCGCGAGCGGGCAGACAATGGGGGGTGAGCGTTAAGCTGCATGTCCGCAAGTGCCAGCTCCATTTGGTGCATGTAGCTGATCGTTCGGTAATTTTCGACGAAGAGATGTTCGGAGGAAGTGCTGAGCATCGAAATGTGATAGATCGACCACGCGGCGATAGCCACCGTTAGCAGGATGACGAGCGAAAATCCGGTAAGGATGCGTACGCGGAGACCGCGTTCGATGATGCGATTAGCCATAGGGCGTCGTGCGATTTCTCCGAAATTTAGTCGATCCGCGCCAATAACGTGCGCGGAATGGCCGCTTACGAGAACCCCCCTCGTTTTCGTTCCAACCTCCGCTGCCGTCGACCCACCGCGCCGTGCGCGCAAACGCCGGATCCATGCGCCTTGTGCTTGCGCGTTGACGCAGTTCTGCATCGTCCATCCCACGGGCGAATAACGCCGTGGTAGGAATATCGCAGTATAATGCGCCGTTGAATGTCGCGCCATTCATCTCAAGCTCTCCAATGGAATGCATTCTTTAGAAAGTGTATCCTACTTCGAACAGGTAACTATTCCCATCGTTCGACACGTTGGAAAATTCATAGGCCGGATAAAAAATCCAGTGCCCAAATGGTCCGACGAAAAGGCCGGGTGTAACGTAGCCTAAGACATTCTTGCCGGAATAGCCATCGACCGCCACTGTCAGCCAATCGTTGATCGTAAGTTCCACACTGCCCAGGGCGCCCACTTCGTTCCCAGTGCCGGTTACGGCGTTTGTTGCGCCATAGACACCGCCATCCAGCCGCAGACGACCGAAAAGTTTGTGGCCCGTCATCACATATCCGAAGACACCTACCTGTTGGGCGGTAGTATATGGCACATAAAGATGCGCACCTTCCGTGAGTGTCCACGGAGCCGTCGTGTCGAGCGATTGCCCGTGCTTCAGGGTAATGATTCCCGTCCACAACTTGTCGCCTACATTGATGTAACCGGGCTGGTTCAGCCCACCTTCGAAATTATAGCCGAAGCCGATGACGACGCGCGGCGTGAGCGCATAGTACTTCGGAACGTCCAGACGGAACGGCACATCGAGTTCCCCATAGACGGTACCTGCCGAGAGCACATCTTGGCTGGGAACATTAAAGATCGTCTGCTGCGCTTGTGCCCTACCGGCAGCGCCTGCCAGCAAAAGTATCGCGCCGAAAAGAGAGAGAGTTTTCACGTCGTAGTCCCTCGAATAGTAAAGAAGCGTGCCATTCGTAAATAATTGATAGAGCAGGCTGCAATCATCCATGCCGGTTGGAAATGATCGTAGTATTTTGACACATACAGTATAGCGTTTTGCTATGGCAACAAGAATCTTTACTCGATTCCGTAGATTCGTAGCTTCCGGTACAGGGTCGTCGTAGCGATGTTAAGTTGTTTGGCGGTAAGCAGCTTATTTCCCCCATTGCGGTCAAGAATTTCAAGAATGTACTTCTTTTCCACTTGACCGAGTGGGATAGTGGAGCTTTCGGATTCGTTGGGTGACATCGGTTTGACAAACAGTTCCTCCGGCAAATGTTCCAGCTCGATCTGTTCGTCATCGGCGAAGATCAGCGCGCGTTCGATCGCATTTTTGAGTTCCCGAACGTTTCCGGGCCAGTGATATTCCATCATCGCGTGCATACTGTCGGACGAAATGCGATTCACTTTGCTGCCAATCTTCGGAGCGAGTTCCGCAAGAAGCGCATCGGCGAGCAAGGGAAGATCCTCTTTTCTTTCTCTGAGAGACAGCAGATGAATGGCGATTACTTTGAGCCGGTAATAAAGGTCTTCGCGGAATGTGCGGGAATGTATTGCCTCGGTCAGGTCGCGGTTTGTGGCGGCGATTACCCTGACATTAACTATTTTTGTTTTCGGACTTCCGACCGGCGCGATCTCACCTTTTTCGAGAAATCGAAGGAGTTTCACTTGCGTCTCCGGCGACATTTCGCCGATCTCATCTAGAAATACCGTGCCTCGGTCTGCAGATTCCAGAAAACCAATTTTGTCGCGGTTCGCGCCGGTAAACGCTCCTCTAACGTAGCCGAAGAGTTCGCTTTCCTGCAAGTCGCGTGGGATCGCCCCGCAATTGATCGCGATAAATGGGGAATCTTTGCGTGGGCTGTTGGTGTGCAGCGTTTCGGCGACCAACTCTTTGCCCGTGCCAGACTCACCAGTAATAAGGACGCGCGAATCGGTAGGAGCAACGCGGCGCAGCGTTTCGTGAAGCTGTTTGATGGAGGGGCTTTCGCCCACGATTCTGCGAAACGAGAATTCATCGCCAACACGCCGTCGAAGCCGCTCGATTTCGCGCTTTAGCGCGCGCTTCTCCAAAACTTTCTCGACTACAAGCATGATCTCTTTGTAGTCGGTCTCTTTTGTGAGATAGTCCGCTGCGCCGAGCTTCATTGCTTCTACAGCATTTTCCAGTTCCGCATGGCCGGTAAGGACAATTACTTCGGTTTCGGATGCCAGCTTTTTGGTCTGGCGGAGCATGTCGAGGCCGCTCTCGGCGCCCATCCGCATGTCGGTGATTATAAGATCGAAATCGCCGTTCGTCGAGAGCTTTGTAATCGCTTCCGATACATTCGAGGCGAGCGTGACCACATGCCCGAAGTGATCGAGGATGGTCCGGTAGTTCTCCCGGGCCGAGCGTTCGTCGTCAACGAAGAGGATGGATGCCATGCTGGTATTATTTCAAAACAGAAAAACACCCAAATCAAATTTTTCCTTACTGTTCGAAAAAAGAAGGATAAGAAAAGATCGTTGGTTGCGATAAATTAACATTACCGGCTTTTTGGGGAAGCACTCTGTGCCCGGGTGTTCGGCGAGGGAGTCTGGCCGGATTATGAAACGACGATTAAGCAGATTATCGATCAAGCGTTAACCTCCGAAGAGGTAATCGACATTTTCGACGCGGCACGAATTCGCAAACCAGAAATTTCCATTCTCTCCGATGAGTTCCTGTTGGAAATCAAAGGGATGAAGCACAAGAATCTTGCTCTGGAACTCTTGAAGCGGATTCTGAACGATGAACTTCGGACGCAGAGCCGAACGCATCTCGTTCGTAGCCGGAAGCTCCTTGAAATGATCGAGGACGTTTTGAAGCGATACCAGAATAACTTCTGACGACGGCGGAAGTCATTGAGGAGTTAATTGGGATTGCAAAAGACCTTCGAACACTCGCCTCCACCGCTGCGCGAATTTGTCGGTTGTTTCGGCATGTCATTTGATGCGATTCAGTATTAAGGAATCATTCAGAATCTACTAAAGAAGAAAGCAAAAAGTTCTCTGAAAATTGTAAAGAACCATTTTCAATTAGCGGATCAGTCCGTTCGCCTCAACTTGTGACCTATTCTTCAAACACATTATAACAAATATTTGCTTCTTTGGGTATAAAATGCCCCGAGATATTTTTCGATAAGGCATAATACTTGCCAGAGATAAAAGTATGCGACCACCAAAAATTATCGTAATCGGCGCTTCGGCTGGAGGCGTTGAAGCGTTGGCCACTGTCGTCGCAAATTTAAAAATGGAACAGGAAGCGGCCGCCTTTATTATCTTGCATGTGTCGCCCGACCGGACCAGCCTGTTGCCTGAAATTCTTTCCCGCAATAGGCCGGAACCTGTCAGACATGCCGTGGACAATGAAGAGATTGAACCAGGTAAAATTTATGTCGCGCCTCCAGACCATCACATGACGTTTTTCGATGGACATATTTTTGTGACTCGAGGTCCTCGCGTCAATCGACATCGCCCATCGATCGATGTTTCATTTGAATCGGCCGCCGACAATTTTGGAGACGGAGTCATTGGCGTTATTTTATCCGGCTCCATGAACGATGGAGCTTTGGGACTGGCTGCGATTAAAAAAGCGGGAGGAACGGTTATCGTTCAGGACCCAAAGGAAGCACTCTATCCCTCCATGCCGCAAAGTGCTCTTGCCGCAACCCAAACGGATTATGTGAAAGGTGTGGAAGAAATAGGGCCGCTACTTTCGCACTTAGTTACCGTTGTGAATCGGACTCGATCATCGGCCAATGAATTTTCAAAGAACACGAAAGCACGTATGGGACTCAGCGAAACGATTGCACAAGACCTGAAACAGGAAGAACGGTCCTCTCAAACCGCGAAACAATCCATCTTCACCTGTCCCGATTGTGGCGGAGCATTGTGGGAACGAAAAAAGGGCGAAATCGTGCAGTTTGCGTGTCATGAAGGACATCGCATGACCGCAGAATCGCTTGTCGAAGGTCAATCGGAGAAATTAGAAGAAGCATTGTGGACAGCCGCACGCGTCATGAAAGAAAAAGCAGTACTTTGCCGCAAACTTTCGGAAACCATGGATGAAAAAGGAAACCGTCGGTCTGCCGAACGTTTCACTCGGCATGCTATCGATCTCGAGCAACACCTTGTCACCCTCCGCAACATGCTGATTCACGATGATTCGCTGGAGTCTCCCAGCATGGAATCGAATGAAACCAACGTGAACGAGATCGCGGCAAATTCGTTATAATTTTGCAGTAGATTACTGTGAAATTCTACTGCGAAATTCTGACATTATGCCTCGAAAACCTTCCTCACTGCCTGGTTCCCGAAAAACCAAATTGGCCTCAAAGCCTGTTCCCGCAAAATCTTTTACTAAAAAATCGAAATCTAATTCCAAAAGGACGCGTCACATACCGCTTGAGAGGACCGATGAACATCTTCCTCCGATAACTCGTGAAGCACCCATCGTTGCGATTGGCGCTTCGGCCGGTGGCCTGGAAGCAATAAAATCCTTCATTTCAGAATTGGTTCCAAATCAAATGTCCTACATTATTATGCAGCATTTGGCCGAATCGATAGAGAGTCCGCTGCCGCGCCTTCTGCGCCGGCATTCGAAACTTTCGATCGAAGAAGGGAAAGACGGGATGCGCATTGTACCAAATCACATTTATATCCTTCCATCGAAAGGTCGGTTTGGAATCATGCGTCGAAAGCTCGTATTTTTTCAGGAAAACGAAAACAAATTTTTTCCGATCGATGCGTTTTTTTCCTCGTTGGCAGATGATATCGGCAATAAGGCAATCGGCGTGATCCTATCCGGCACCGGATCAGATGGAACGATGGGCATGACCGCTATAAAGGCCGCCGGTGGCCTTACGTTTGCGCAGGACTTGAGCGCCGAATTCGAAGGAATGCCGAAAAGCGCAATCGCTTCCGGCCATGCCGATTTTGTGCTGGCTCCTGAAGCGATCGCTCAGGAACTCAAACGGCTGGGAGATAATCCAGTCCTGCATGCCGAACTCTGGTCGAGCAAACCGTTTATTAATAACGAAGAGGCTCTGAACCGCATTTTTTTTATGCTCCGCAATGCCACTGGAATCGATTTTTCTCAGTATAAAAATTCCACCGTACGACGGCGGATTCTTCGGAGGATGGTCCTCTCCGGCATTGATAAAGTGGAACAATATGTGACAGGACTTGGAACCAATCCAAAAGAATTGCAGGCATTGTATAACGACCTCCTGATCAATGTGACGTCGTTTTTTCGCGATGAGGAGGCTTTCGATAAATTAAAAGAGATTGTTTTCCCTGTAATCACTGCTGCGCACACCAATCGAAATCCGATCCGTATTTGGGTCGCCGGATGCTCGACCGGCGAAGAAGCGTATTCGATCGCGATTGCGCTGCTCGAATATTTCGGCGATGATATCGACCGAATGCCTATCCAAATTTTTGGGACCGATGTAAGCGAATCTGCCATCGAGAAAGCACGAAAGGGTATTTATTCGAGCGCGGTCATCAAGCAGCTTTCAGCCGAGCGGCAGCGGAAATATTTTAAGCGGATCAACGATAATTACCAAATTTCAAAAACGATTAGGGAACTCTGTATTTTTGCTCGTCAAAATGTCCTCAAAGATCCACCGTTTTCGCGTCTGGACCTCATCTGCTGCCGAAATCTCCTGATCTATCTGAATTCGACTGTACAACGGCAACTGATTGGAACTCTATTCCATGCCCTGCGATCTGGCGGATATTTAACTTTAGGAACAAGCGAAACGACCGGCTTGAATTCCGATCTGTTTTCGATGATCGACAAAAAAAATAAAATTTATCAGAAAAAAGAAAGCATGGCGAAAAAGATAGAAGTGATGGAAACGCCGCATCCGGGCTTAACGCCTCGCCTGGAATTCCCACGTCCGGGCCAGGAAGAACTCAAGCAGTCCTTCGACATTCAAAAAGAAGCGGAACGAATTATTCTCACGCAGGTAGCGCCGCCCAGCGTCATCATAAACGAAGAAATGAATATCCTTCATTTTCGAGGCTCGACACGCCGATATCTCCAACCTGCCGAGGGAACGGCAACCTTCAACTTGCTCCGCATGATTGCCGAACCCTTGCGCCTAAATCTTCGGACCGCGATCAATCGCGCACGCCTCTCCGGAAAACCGGTCTTCAAAGAAGGCTTACCCCTCGAAATCGAGGGTAAGGCGATCGAGGTTACGATTCGAGTCATTCCATTTCGTTCATTGGTATCGCGCCAGCAATTCTATATTATATTATTCGAGGAAGTCCAGTCGACCGGAACGCAGACCGTTTCGAAAAAGAAAAAAAAATCTACCACCACGGAACGGCACTTAAAAATGCTCGAGGAGGAACTGACGGAAACAAAAGAATATCTCCAGCGGAATATCGAAGAGCAGGACGCCTACACCGAGGAACTGAAATCAGCGAACGAAGAAATCCAATCCTCGAATGAAGAACTGCAATCGACCAACGAAGAACTCGAAACGGCCAAGGAAGAAATGCAGTCCATCAATGAGGAATTAACGACCTTGAACGATGAACTCCAAATCCGGAATTCGGAACTGTTTCAGGTCAATAATGATCTGAGTAATTTGCTGGCCAATGTTAATTTCACCGTTGTAATGGTCGGAAGGGACCTTCGCATTCGGCGGTTCAATCCCAAAGCCGCACTGACTTTGAATCTTATTCCAACCGACGTGGGGCGACCCATTGGCGATATCAATCCGAACGTTCGCATCGAGAGCATCGAGGCAAAATTAAAAGAAGTCATCGATTCGCTGCGAGTGCATGACGAACAAGTTACAGATAAAGTGGGCCACCGATACGCGCTTTCGATCCGGCCCTATAAAACCGCGGAAAATCGCATCGATGGCGCTGTCTTAATCATGGTCGATAGCGAACCTTGAAAGAGATTGTTTGAAATTCCCTGGAAATGTTATGGTACAATTTTCCT
>DASYAJ010000600.1:0-6472 GCA_036501405.1 Kapaibacterium sp. (SeqCode) | reverse complement strand
TTTTTGCAGCGCCACATTTTATTGCACGATATTTACAGCCCGAAAGAATTCTTTGGGTTCTTGTGGTTGCCTGCATTGTACCCTCACTGTGGAACAATGGAAAAAAGCTGATGCGCAGCTCCATTCTCTTGGCATCGATTCTCGGAATTTTCGTTACTGTTTTTCAATATCAGTTTCTTTACTTTTCGTCTTCGTTTCCTTCGGATTTTTATACAATGGGGAAATGGGCTGAAGCCCATCCAACGGAAAAGATCGCAATGCTCCAATCCGGCATCGCGAGTTTCATCGCTCCGAATGTGGTGAATCTCGATGGTAAAGTCAACGCTGCCGCGCTCGAAGCCCACCTTCATGGGAAGCTTCCGGATTATTTGAGAGCGCAGCAGTTCACCTACATTGCCGACTGGAAGCCGTTCATTGCTGACATCGATACCATGGCACGCAAAGATGAACTTTATTTCGATTCCGTTGGTATGGTAGGCTCGATTCAATTGATGAAGCGAAGCATGCAAGATTCAACGAACCGAAATATTTCTTTTTAGGAATGTTCTTATCGCTTTCGAATTTCTTCGTCCGAAAATCGCCAATGATAAAATACCCAATTCTCCTCGTAATTATTCTGTTCGTCATGCCGCTGCGCGCCCAGCAAGGCCCTGAAGCCGCACTTCGAGCCTATCGGCTACGGCAAGTTCAGGATGTCTTTCAGGAAAAACTTCACCTTCCTCCCGGAAAAACAATTCCCGGCTTGAAAAACGAGGAACCGGACGCGCCACTGAGCACGGTCGATAATCCGATCAGTCAAAGTGCTGCAAGCGAGCCAGAATCTGAAGTTCATGCCGCGATTAATCCGGCCGATAGCGCCAATATCGTTATTGGTCCCATTCATTTGCAAAATAGTATGGCGCTTCCTATTTATTACACGACAAATTTCGGAAAATCGTGGCTTAAAAGTACATTTGCACCTGCGCCCTATGAAACGAGCCCTTCTATCATTGGTGGTGGGGATCCTGTTTTTGCTTACGATGCCAGTGGCAAGCTCTACATGACCTGGATTGATCTCTACGTCGGCACTACGTTCGATACCATCTACAGTGGCATGTATTGGGCATTCTCGACGGATCAAGGTATTTCCTGGCATCAGCCCACAAAAGGCTATGTCGGTTCAGGATTCGAATTATTAACTGGCGGTACGCTCGATACCTCCTCTGCAATAGACGATAAGGAATGGATCGCTGTCGACCGATCCACTTCTGCATATCGTAACTCGATGTATGTTGCCTGGACTCACTTGGGTGCCACGAACGTCCAGGTTATGCTTCGAAGAAAACCTCCGGGAGTGGACTCGATGCTGCCGCCGGTTGCCGTTTCGGACAAAAATTTTAAACGAGTGCAATATACTAGCCTCGGTATCGATGCCCAGGGGGGCGTTCATGTCACGTTCATGGGCACCTTCGACACCATCAATTACGGAATTTATACTGCTTATTCTTCGGATGGTGGACAAACTTTCGGTCCGACTGTCAAAATTTCCAACGCCGATATTCCGGGAACTTCCCCAGATGCAGCGGGCGATTTGATTTTTGGAATTCGTCCACCCGGAAATTATCCCTGCCCACATCTATCGATCGATACCGCGGTAACTGGTAATCTTTATGAAGTGTGGGATGCTGTCGGTATCACTGCAGACGAAAATCAGGGAACCGACATCTACTTCAGTCGTTCAACCGATAATGGCCAGAGCTGGAATCCCGCCACAATTGTCAATAACGATCGCGATACGGATTTCAATTATACTTCCCATTTTTATCCGACGATCGCAGTGGACGGCAAAGGCAAAATTTCGGTCTGCTGGTATGACCGACGCGAAGATCCGAACGACCAAATCGGCCGCTATTATATCGCCCAATCGACCGATCAAGGCCAAACATGGACGAATGCTCCCGTTGCTTCCCAGCCGATGGACTTCTCTAATGTAATGAATGTAAATTCCAATTTCGGGATCGGAGAATATACACAAGTGCTGGCGACCCCGCATTACACGATTCCTGTCTGGTCTGACGGTCGTGATAATAAAGGCCAACTCCGTATTTATGCCGCATTTCTGACAGCGGAATCTGCACGCGTTGAGCAGCTTTCGAGTGTGAGCGAAGGTCTTTCGCTTTCGGACAATTATCCGAATCCTTTTTCCACTTCGACGAATATTTCGTTCAATCTTGTTTCGACTGCTCACGCGTCGCTGTACGTTACGAACATCGCCGGTCAAAAAATTGCAAGCCTCTATAATGGATTGGCTCCGTCAGGCGACCACAACTTTATGTTCGACGGCTCTACGCTTCCGAATGGAATCTATTATTTGAATCTCGAAACCGAAATAGGAATTGTTCGGCGAGCAATGACCGTCCTCCGACCGTAATGCTAATCATTCCTTCGATTCTTATTGTGCATGGCGTTTGCGGGACGCAGATTGCTTCGGTAGCACACGAAACGCACCACGCGGGTCGCGATATTTATTCGCAAAATCCGATCGATCGCGCCCGGCTTTTTCGCAAAGAGAATGCGAAAATGCTGCACTTGCGGTTTCTCGATCACGAAGCATGGGAACCTCGTTCGCTTGCATTGATCGCTGCCTTGCGCGAAGCGGTCGATATTCCGTTCGGCCTCTCGGTCCTCGACGATATTCCTTCGGAATCCGAATGCCGCGCACTGTTCGATGCGGGAATACACCGAATTTTCTTTCCAGAGAACGTTAAGGAACCATTGCTGTTCTCGGCGGCACAGTGTTTTTCGTCACGCAAGATCGTTCCAATGGTCGATCTGGATCTTCCCTTTGAAACCCTTTTACCAAAGTATCATGCCGCCGGTATCGAGCGAATTGGAATCGAGATTTCCCGCGGCGACATGCTCGAAGCCGGGTCGATCGATTGGGAACGCTTTAAAGCGATCGCGGCGCTTGCCCTTCGTCATGGAATTCGGATAACGGTCCTGCACGGCGTTCGGGGCTATCCGGACCTGAAAAAACTCCAGACGCTCAGCACGGCGGTTGATTCGCTCGTGCTTTGTCGTGCGCTCAACGAAAATCGGTTCCCTTGTCAACTCATTTGGCGTGAAGTGGAAGCAGAAACGGCCTTCGAATCCGCACCGACCAATAACCTCTGGACAAATCCCTTGGCGGGAGTTCCCCATATTTAATTCCCCACAACGAGAGTTCGCTGGAAGATCAGGAAATGCCCGATTGTCGTATCGAGCCGATAGTGAGAATCAAGGAATGATTCCATTCCTTTCCACTGGAGCAGCGATTGATAGGAATCCAGTTTACTTCCCGTGATATAGGGTTTCGAATCGCCGAACTCTGAAATGGCATACAGGGGTGGATTCCGCTGAAGCGCAACAAGCATGCTCGTTTTCCATGCCGGCGGTGTGAATGCCGTGCGAAAAGGCGTCGCGGTAATACAGGATGTTGTTGGAACGGAATGGGTGAAGAAATAAATTCCTGCATCGTTCCCCCAGAAGAAGAGATCGCCGGAAGAGTGGAAGTGGGAATCGAAATACGAAGCAACCTGCTTTTGATCTTCCGCAAAATAATCGGGAATGCGGCGCGATACTTCCGCGGCTCGATCGCCACCCGATAATGCGATAGCGACCCACGGCTCCGTTTGCGTAACCGTGCGTGTCAGCGGGGAAAGCAGAGCAACGGCGAGAATCAAACACAGAGCCAGAACGGTCCGAACAAGAATCGATGCTTTGCTCTTTGCGAAAAATGCAGCAAGGTGTTCGACGCTGAGCGCCATGAAAGGTGTGAACGCCCATAACGCCCGCGTGTATTGGTAGGGGAACTCTATTTTTCGTTCCAAGAGCACGCCGAAGAGCTGAACGAAGCCTGTGAAGAGAAGCAAACTAAGCAGCGAGCGCCGAAACGCGAGCACTTTGCTGCGGCGAGCAGAAATAATTCCGGTAATTGCAAGCACCGTAAGCAGGACCGACGCCGAATAAACAATTCGTTCCGGGAACATCAGAAAGATTTGCGCCAGGAACGAATGTGCATCGGTCCCAATGCTGCCATAATGCCAAAGCCATCCGAGCGATTGCCAAAAAACCGGAAGGCCGCCCACCCACCATTGATACAGCAGATTCATTCCAAAGAAAAGAGTGGAAGCAAGGAAAATCCCTGAAAGATAACTCCGCTTCAGTCGCACCGCAATGCGGCGAATGAGAATAAAAAAGACGGCGGGAATCACTCCAATCACGAGAGTGAACTTCAGCAAAAGCAGCGAACCAGCCGCGATACCGGAAAAAACTCCCAACCAGAAGAGGCTTCTTCTCGGCGTCATTGGGCCTGCGCGCGAAGCGCGAAACGTCAGGTCGATCAACCACACTGAGGGAAGGATTGCGAAACTTTCCGCTTCGCATGTCATCCAAAAACCGGAACCAGCATAGAGGATGACCATCAGTGCAACGGCCGTGAGCGAAAGCTCGGAAGAAAGTTCTCGCCGTAAAATGCGATAAAAATAATAGGCCGTTGTGGATTGATACAGAACATCCAGAATGCGGACCGACCACTCGTGACTGCCGAAGATCGCTTGTGCAAGCGCGAAAAGATAAAAAATAAGCGGCTGCTTTGTATCGAGAAAATCGCGGTAGGGAATTTTTCCTGCCCGCACCAGTTCGCCGCCAACGGCATACACCGCCTGGTCGTAGCCGAAGGGATACGCAATGCTTCCCAGAAGCATCAAAGCCGCAATAATGGCCAGAACAACGGCGATGGAACGATAAGAAGGCACAACCGAATTTTTTTTACGTCACCACTTGCGTATGCAAAGCAATCTCTTCCAGAATCGAACTGACATTCAGGCATTCCAGCATTTCGCCTTCGAAGACTTGCGTTTTTCCATGCACGTGGGCATTCCATGCTGCGAGCGCGGCATGGCGGAATGAACATCCCAACGCTTTCGCGACCTGGAGGATCACTTCATCGAAGGTATGCTCATTATCGTTGTAAAGAACGACACGAGACGAAAGCGCCTCGACGACTTCTTCAGCACGTTCGGGTTCCAATAGTTCGAGTTCAACTTCACGTTCGTCCGCGTATTCGTGCGCAGCTTCGCGAAGCGGCCAGAGATCGGTCTCAAGGTTTTGCATCATAGGATTGTGCAATTAGAACACGGAATTTTCGAAAAAAGCTCACGAAGAAAAATCGATGAGTACCGGATGGTGGTTTTCGAAGTTGTATTCGAGTTCCGGATTCGATACCGCTTCGACTCGGCGAATTTCAGGAGCATCGTGCATAATGGCGCGCTCGATGCCGGCGCGCAGCGTCATCGCAGCAAGCGAGCATGTTCGGCACGCTCCGACAAGGCACACTTCGACAACCCATGTCGTATAGTCGATGCCGACAAGCTCAACACTCCCACCATCGACCATCAGGAACGGCTTTACATGTTCAATCGCCTGACGGACGCGTGTTTCCAAATCGGCATGGTCGTGTCGGCTTTGCTCCTCGGCATGTCCATTACCGGAATGACCATTTTTGAATGAGTGGATCATCTGGGAGTGCTCTCCGACTTAGAGTTCTATCTGGACCGGCGCATGTTCGGGCGCGAAAGCAAGAATGGAGACCTGCCGGGCCATTTCACACGCGATCTGCTCGAAGGCTTTGCCTGCCGGAGAATTCGGCTCCGTTGCAACGATGGGATGCCCCGCATCTCCGCCTTCCCGGACGGCAGTTACAAGCGGAAGCTCTCCCAAAAATGGTACTTCGAAATTTTTTGCAGCGCGCTCGCCACCGCCATGTGAAAAAATTTCTTCGCGTTCCCCGCAATGCGAGCAAACGAAATAGCTCATGTTCTCGACAATGCCAATCACCGGAACGTGAACTTTTTCGAACATTCGAATTCCTTTTTTCGCGTCGGCAAGCGCCACGTCCTGCGGGGTGGTCACGATGACTGCGCCAGTCAGCGCAATGGACTGCACGAGCGTCAGTTGAATATCGCCGGTGCCGGGCGGAAGATCGAAAAGAAGATAATCGAGTTCACCCCAATCGACATCCGTCATAAATTGCTTGAGCGCCCCGGAAGCCATCGGTCCGCGCCACACTACGGCCGTATCGGGATCGACTAAAAATCCAATCGACATGATTTTGACGCCTTCGGCTTCGAGCGGAATCATTTTCACTTTGTCCGGCGCCACCTGCCGCGCGGCAGGCTTGGCGTGTTCGAGCCCGAACATAATGGGAATACTCGGCCCGTAAATATCGGCATCGAGCAGCCCGACTTTCGCGCCATCGCGGGCAAGCTGCACCGCTAAATTCGCTGCAACAGTCGATTTCCCCACTCCCCCTTTGCCCGAAGCGATAGCGATCGTGTTTTTTACTCCACGCAGGATTTCTCCCTGTGCTTTCTGTGGACCTTGCGGAACGCGCGAAGTCATCTTTACCTGCACATTTCCTTCGCCAGCAATTCGTTCCACCGCAGTCTGCGCC
>DASYAJ010000599.1:0-1571 GCA_036501405.1 Kapaibacterium sp. (SeqCode) | reverse complement strand
CATTGCATCGGCCGGGGAACTAAAAACAAAGCCGACGCAGCACTCGGTCAAAACACTTTTAGAAATCGGAATTCAGCCGGACGTGCTCGTCTGCCGCTCGGAGCAGCCGCTCTCGCGGGCATTGCGCGAGAAGATCGGCTTGTTCTGCAATGTCGAAACGCGCGCCGTGGTCGAAGCGCAGGACGCTTCGACGATCTACGAAGTTCCACTCACCTTCGCGGACGAAAGCGTCGATACAATCGTATTGGAAAAGCTCGGGCTCCCCGTCCACTCGAAACGCGATCTTGCAAAGTGGCGAAAATATGTGGAGCGCATAAAATTCCCGAAACAATCGGTCCGAATTGGGATCATCGGAAAATATATTCAGCTTCAGGATGCCTATAAATCTATCTCGGAAGCATTCGTCCATGCCGGCGCGGAGAACGATGCGAAGGTCGAGATCGTCTGGGTTAATTCCGAAGAACTCGAACCGAAGAAAGATATTTCGTCTTATTTCAATGGAATCGATGGCGTGCTGATCGCGCCTGGTTTCGGTTCTCGTGGTGTGGAAGGAAAAATTAAAGCGATTGAATATGTTCGCAAGAATAAAATTCCGTTTTTCGGAATCTGCCTCGGAATGCAGTGCGCGGTGATTGAATTTGCGCGAAATATTTGCAATCTTCGCGATGCAAACTCCACCGAATTCAAAAAGACGAAAGATAACGTCATCGATCTGATGCCCGACCAAAAATCAGTGCAAACGAAAGGCGCAACAATGCGGCTGGGAAGTTATCCCTGCATTCTCACGCGTGGATCGATTGCAAACAAAGCGTATAAAGATCAATTCATCACCGAACGCCACCGGCATCGCTATGAAGTAAACAATGCCTATCGCGAACTGTTGTCCAAAAAAGGAATGACGCTTTCCGGTGTTTCGCCCGATGGGAATTTGGTGGAGATTGTCGAATTGCCGAAAGACGTGCATCCCTTCTTCATCGGCGTGCAATTCCATCCGGAACTCAAAAGCCGCGCGACGAAAGCGCACCCGCTCTTCCGCGAGTTTGTGAAGGCGAGCTTACTATATAAAGCGCAGAAAGAGCTTTCAGAGCACCGGAATGGTTCTTCGAATGGACATTCGAATGGGACGATATCGAAAGCGAAAATGCCACGGAAGAATGGCGTTGAAGTTTTAAATTAGGAGTGTTATGTTTTGTCGAATGTTTTCTCTGCTTTTCTGCGCGCTTGTTCTGGTATTATTAAGTTCCTCTGTCGAGGCACAGTCTATTTTGCATTATACCTTCAAACCGGAAGAGCGGTTGAAATACCATTATAAGGTGTCTCGTTCGCTCGACGCGATGGGGAAACGTGGACTAGATGAATCGGTAACCGATTTTGAAGCTGACCCCGAGTGGTTGATCAACGATGTCTCTATGAACGGTGAAGCGACCGCCGTATTGACCAACCGGGAACGAAAGGAGACTTATCTATCTGGTCATGCACGAATGAACTCCCTCCATTTCACTCCGCAGAGTGAACTCTCTATCGACCGCAATGGAAAACTGATGTTTGCTCATATATTGATCGACGATACG
>DASYAJ010000598.1:0-4164 GCA_036501405.1 Kapaibacterium sp. (SeqCode) | reverse complement strand
TAGTGAATAGTTAAATAGTTTATAGTGAACAGTGAATAGAGAAAAAAGGATGGAGAATATCGAAATGAAAGAACAGATTAGGATGTAAAAACTACGCCAAGAAACGCCGCAATAATTCAATAGCAAATTGTAGGATAATCGGGAGAAGGGAAATTCGTGTTCCGTTCTGGGAGGTCCTTCGCGCCTAAAAATCCAACGACGATTCCACTCACTAACCACTATCCACTATTCACTACCGGCCAATCCAGGTCTGGCCGTGTTCCGAAAGGGCAATCGCGTTGGGGTCTTGCACGACGGATCGGAGCCACTCCATTGGTTCGTAGCGCGGTTCCGAAGATTGTGTAAAGGTATTCCAATGAATGGGAACGATAACGCGCGCGTTCATCTCCTGGGTCATCTGCCAGGCTTGCTCCGGATTGCAGTGCGCCTTCACCCACGGATTGTAGGTGCCGATGGGCATGATGGCGCAATCGATTTCGCGTCCTTCGAGGTTCATCCGCTCGCCCAGTTTGCGGAAGCTTTCGATGTAGCCCGTGTCGCCACCGAAGACGATTGCATGCAATTCGCCAGCGTCATCGCACTTTTCGATGAGATACGCATTGTAGCTCATGCCATTTCTTTCGTTCCGCGCACGGCACGGGTGCCAGGGCATTCTCCAACCGGAGTGGCGCGTTTCGATCGCTTCGATTGTGGTGCAATCTTTTGCGGTGCAATTTTTTTCATAAACATATTTTTGATTCCAATCGAGTTCCAAAACCGTTTCGGTTTTCAGCAGACCGTACACTGCTTTTGTATTTGCCGCGACGATTACTTTCGTTCTCGGCGTAATCCGCTTCGAATCGCGCAGTGCGCGTAGGGAAGGAATATCGGTGTGGTCCATGTGCGCATGCGAGAGGAGCACCAGGTCCAGTTCTGGGAGTTCCTGCGGCGTCATCGGACAGGTAACGAGCCGCCGTGGCCCGACGGTCGCCGGGCCGACACGAATGCCACACCGTTCCGTAAAGACGGGATCGGTCAGCATCCATGTCCCATAAAAATTGATGAGTACAGTCGATTGTCCGAGCCAGGCAAGCGTGAGTTTATCGTTCGACCATCGTTTCCAGTCGGGTTTGAATTTTGCGTTTTCGGGTTTTTGATGCCCGAGAAAATATTTCTGAAATGGAAAGTGAACGATTTTCTTTTCGACGCGAACGATCGTCCGCCGCGCCTGATCGGTCATGCGCGGCACGGCGCGTTCTATTTCCTTTACGCGATGAAAGCGTTCGGTTGAAGCGGAATGAGGCATTTTTTTAAAAACGAAAGGTTTCCCTGCATATTCCAATGCAGGGAATAGTTATCCTCTCTTCCATTCCCGTGCCGAAATCGGGAGAATTTCTTCATTGTCATTGTTCGTTACGCACTAGAAAGATGGAATCCTACTATTATTCTCTTGTCGATGGCATTGCCCGCGTGAAGTTTGCGCGGCCCGAAACGCTGAACTCGCTAACGTTCAAAGTCGATCGCGATCTGACCGATCTTTTCTATCGGTTGCGTTCCGATGACGCAGTGAAAGTCATCGTTCTGGAAGGCAATGGGCGAGGGTTTTGCTCGGGAGGGGACGTGCATGAAATAATCGGCGAGTTGGTGAAAATGGATGTGAAAGGCCTGCTCGATTTTACGCGCATGTCCGGTGAGTTGATTACCAATATGCGGCAGATCGAGAAGCCGATTATTGCCGCAGTCAACGGTATTGCAGCCGGCGCTGGGGCGGTGATGGCACTCGCCAGCGATTTCCGTATTTTCGCGAAGGAGGCGAAGATTGCGTTTCTCTTTCAGAAAGTGGGGCTGACAGCAGCGGACATGGGCGCCGTGTTTTTACTTCCCAAAGTCGTGGGTCTCTCGCGCGCGACGGAACTATTAATGCTTGGCGATACGATCTCAGCAGAGCAAGCGGAACGAATTGGACTGGCGAATAAAGTGGTCGCGCTCGAGGATTTGGAAAAAGAATCGCTCGCGCTGGCTACGCGTCTGGCCAAAAGCGCAACGCTGGCGCTCGGACTCACGAAACGGCTGCTGAATAACGAATGGAATATGGACATCGCCTCGGCGATCGAGCAGGAAGCGACGGCGCAGGCGCTCATGATGCATACGCGCGACCACAAAGAGTTCCATGATGCTTTTTCGCAAAAGCGGGAACCGAAATTCGAGGGACGGTAACGCTTATAAAGGATTTATTTTCCCTGGTTTCTGTCGGTTGCTCGCTTCGTCCAAGGCCTTCCGAAGTTCACTCGTATGAAGGGACACCACTCCATAATAAATCCCACGGCGCGGGGATGAACCCTACCGCGAACGATCGATAGATCGTCGATGCGGAGACAATTTCTTCCCCCGCATACTCTGCATGGAAATGAGGCGGCGCATGATCGTCGTAATACATATACACGACGATACCGAAAAATCGACTTATCTCTGGCATGGATTACGGAGTTGAAAGAACTTCCTCAATCGGAAGGCCGGTAGCGCGGGAATAGAGAACATACGGGTCAAGATCGATCTAGCCGGGCCATTCTACAATTCCGCGCTCGGAATCGATCGCGACGGAACGAAAGAACTGCGGATCGTTCCATGGCGCGAATACGCCATCGCGTTTAATTCCCGAAAGATCGGCAATTCCTTCCACGCCATTACTAAATCGGAGTTGAAGATGATAATTTTCAAGCGGCTTAACCGAAGTTACGGTAATCATACACAAAAGAATTCTATTCGAGTCTTATCGGTTCCTCTTTATGGCAGAGGCACTAAATTTTTCGTATATTTGCCTAACCATTCATTTTAATTCTTCTCTATTATGGAATACACCATGAGTTCTCCGACGATGGAAGCGCCTGTGCAATCCTCCGTGCAGTATGCGGGATTTTGGAAACGATTTTGGGCAAGCCTGATCGATGGCCTCGTGCTTGGTGCGGTCTGCGGCGTCGTTGCACTGATTGGCGGCGTTAGCATGTTCGGCTTTCACAATAATATGAACAATCCTGCGGCGGCGAGCGCGGCCATGAGCGGCTTTTTTATGATCTTGCTTGTGGAAGCTGCAGGTGGCTGGCTCTATTTCGCGCTGATGGAAAGTTCCTCTAACCAGGGAACGCTCGGCAAAATGGCACTCGGTCTTCGCGTGACCGGTCTCGATGGGCGCCGCATCTCCTTCGGCAAAGCAACCGGGCGATATTTCGGGAAAATTCTTTCGGGCATGACGCTCTGCATCGGCTACATTATGGCTGGCTTCACCCAGAAGAAACAGGCGCTGCACGATTTCGTTGCGGGAACCCTTGTGCTGACAAAGCAATCTTCCGTTCCCGCACAGGTGGCGCAGAATGCGTTTGCAGGAATATGAATCGCCCGATTAATCCCCCCTCACTCGTGAAGCCATCCGGATATGCGCATGGAATGGAAGCCGATGGCAAGCGGACGATCTATCTTGCCGGACAAATTGCGTCCGATGCGGATGGGAATGTTATCGCGGCGGGCGATATTGTCCGTCAATTCGACCGCGCGCTTCATAATTTGCAAGAAACGCTTCGCGCCGCGAATGCCGAAATGCCGGACATCGTGAAGCTCCTTATTTTCGTAAAAGACAAAGTGGACTATCGTGAACACCTGAAAGAAATTGGCGGTGTCTATCGGAATTATTTTGGGAAACATTTTCCTGCGATATCGCTCGTGGAAGTTTCGAATCTTTTCGAGGACAATGCAATGATTGAAATCGAAGGGATTGCGGTTGCGGAAATGTAGGGATTGAATTTTATTAAAATAGGGTTATTTTATTATGGCACGAACAATTGCCCCTGCACAAACCATCGAAGAATTCCTTAAGCAGCGAGGGAAATCTTCCCTAACTGCGCGCGAGGCTAAGAAAAAATGGGAGGAGAGAAAAGAAAGGTATCTTTTCGAGGTCAATAAATTATTTGATAAGTTTATTCCCTGGCTGGACAAGCTGAAGGAAAGCGGGCCAATTAGCTATGAGCGAAAACCGGCTCCCATTTTTGGAGATGATATTGGCGGTTATGCAGCGAATGAACTCGATGTGTATGTCGCGGATAGGAAGGTAATATTTCGTCCCGTCGGTACGAAGATCTACGGTGGGATGGGGCGAATCGACGTATTGGGCAATGGAGAATTTCAACTTATCAT
>DASYAJ010000597.1:0-5972 GCA_036501405.1 Kapaibacterium sp. (SeqCode) | reverse complement strand
CTTTGAGATATTGAACCTCGTCGAAAAGAACATACCATCCCTTCGCATCGAGTTTTCCAGTTGCCTTTCGCGCGAGTTTGAATAGCTGATCGAGATTTTGTCCTAGATAGATGGGTGTTTCGATGGACAAAAACACGATCTTGAGCGGATCGACGCCAGATTGAATAAGCCGCTGCACGGTGTGAAACAGCATAACCGTCTTGCCGACTCTTCTTGGTCCCATGAGGACCAATGCTCGCCGGACGGACGGCTCGGCAAGAAGCTTCCAGAAAAGCCCTAAATACGGTCTGGGATGCATCTTCGCATAAAAATCCTCAATTTTCAAGGTGACCCACCAGGGATTCTCGAATTGTAGCCTTTCCAGAATTTGTTCTTCAGAGTAATCTAAAAGTGCCATTGTTGATATTTTTAAGAAATGTATACTACTCTTAAAATGCCAATTGCGTTCCAGATAAATATTTTTTTAGTAAAACTTTTGCTTAAATGAGACTTGCGATTTCTCTTTTTATGGACACGGCCGATTGATTTTGATGGTTCGAATCGATATTCTAAAAAATAATTTCGGTTTTTCTTGCATTCGCTGTTTTGACTTCGTATCTTTGAGTGTGAGACTATGGGCACCCCATTTAATAAAGAGTGATCGCATTACGAGTGGAAGAAATCAAAAATTGAAAATTACTTCGATTGGATTCATGAACATGAAGTTAAACGAGCACAACACCTTTGAAAACTATTGCAATAAGAATGAGTGACTTAAATAAGTCAATTTCGGTGAGCATCCGTTTTCAAGAAACCGGTGCCTTTATTAAAAACAAATGCGTTTTCGCGCGAGGCGGCACGAGTTGCATTTGGAAAGACGTTCCATGAAGCCATGACCTCTCGTCTTAACCGTTACCTTCTCGCCATTCTTTCGGGCGCGCTGCTGGGCTTGTCGTTTCCGCCGACCGGGCTTGCTGGCGGGATGCTGGCGTTCGTGGCGCTCGTCCCGCTGCTCATTGTTCTCGATGAGGGAACCCGGCTGCGCGATGCGTTCAAGCTCGGGTGGGTCGCGATGTTCGTACTGGGACTCGTTTCGAACTATTGGGTCGGCGGGTGGAAGTCAGCGGGCGATGTCGATCCGTTCCTGATGGTGGGCGGAGTGCTGCTTGCAGTGGTGCATCCGTTTTTTCTTGTGGTTCCCTGGCTGCTGTATGATTTCGTGCGGCGGCGGTTTGGAAAAACGGCGGCGCTTTATTCGCTTCCGGTTTTTCAAGCGGGTTTCGAATATGCACATTCGTTTGGGGACCTCGCCTATCCGTGGCTGAACCTTTACAATACGCAGACTTATAATCTGGCCTTCGATCAGTTCATCGCATTTACGGGACCGTATTTTCTGAGCATGGTGATCGTGCTGGTGAATGTGGAGCTTTTTCAGATTATACGGAAAAACCACCTCCTCCGTCCCGCCCCCGATCCGGTCGAGACCAGGCGCTTGAACAGGCGAGGGAATAGGATAGCGATTCATGCGGGACTTTTACTTCTTTTGATCGCCCTGCCGTCTGTTTACGGTTCCCACGCGATGCAAGGGCATGAGGCTTCGAAACATTCCGTTCGGGTGACGATCGTACAGCCGAATATCGATCCGTGGGCGAAGTGGTATACCGATGATGAGCGGACGCTCGATACGAATTTCGAGGCGACCGCAACAGCGATGAAAGCCTGCCACGATTCGACCGATCTGGTGATTTGGCCGGAAACGGCGATCACATTCGAGATTACGGCTCCGCGAAATGGCTATTGGCTTTCGGAACTCTATCGGTTCCTTACAACCATGCATCATCCGCTCTTGACGGGGTTCCCGGACCGCGCGGATTATCATGCGCCGGAAGATTCGATTCCATCGGACGCGAAATATTCGGGCGTCGATGGATTTTATTATCGGGAATGGAATGCGGCGATGGTCCTCTTCGAAGATTCGAATGGGCGAATGCACCGTGCCGCGTATCATAAGCAGAAATTAGTTCCACTTGGCGAGCATATTCCTTTTGTGCAATATTTTCCATTCCTGGCGAGGTTTTTTCAATGGAGCGTCGGCATCGGAAGCTGGAATTATGGGGAAGGTTACCAGCCGCTTGCGATTCCACTGGCCACGGAAGAGAAGCCAGTGAACGATTCGGTAAGAATCGATCCCACGATTTGCTACGAATCGGTCTATCCGAGTTTCGTGCGGCATTTTGTAAAGCACGGTGCAAACCTGTTGGCGGTCATCACGAACGATGGTTGGTATGGCCGCAGCTCGGGGCCGTATCAGCACGAGCAGTTTGCGGTGCTTCGGGCGATCGAGAACCGCCGATACCTCGTCCGCTGTGCGAATACCGGGATTTCGGCGATCATCGACGATCGGGGACGTTATGTATCGCAGCTTCCGCTGTTCGTTTCGGGATCGATTACGTCACGCGTCCCGCTCATTGAAAAAGAAACGGTCTATACCGCTTACGGCGATTACATTGCGCTGCCATCGGCGATCTGGTCGGGAATCGTTCTTATCTTTGCCATTGCGATGCGAGTGCGGCGTAGGATTAGGCGATCACGCGGAGCGCGTTCGGAAGGAGCTGCACGGTAATTTTTGTAATATGATCCTCTGGTTTGACAAAAATTTCTCCATCGGTATGGATTGCCAATGGCGTTTGGGAAAGAATTTCGGCCGAAGCGCAGGGAGAAATCGAAACGGCGGCGGAACGAATATGGGATCCTTTCCGTGCTCGTGGCAAAAGCATCAGCAAACGCCAGCGTGGAAGCGGCTTGACAATCAGCATGTCGAAGCGGCCATCGTCGATGCGCGCTTCGGGCGTCATCAAAAAGGCGCCGCCCTCTCGGCAACCATTGCCGAGAGTGATGAGGGAACATTCGCGGTGGGATCTCAAACGATCGAGCGTAATCGAAAGATCGAGCGAACGGGAATCGTTCCAGATTGCGGCAAGCGAGGCGGCAAGATATTTCCACTGGTTGTTCCCGTTGAACTGCCGGGCACGGAGGGCGACGGAAGCATTCAGCCCAATGCCACAGGTATTGATCCAATATTTCGCGGTTCCCCTTTCACTTTCAATGCGACCGACATCGACAATGCGAGACTGGGCACGCATGAGAACGTCAAGCGCCGCGACGGGATCTTTGGGGACGCCGGCGGCAAAGGCAAAATCGTTACCATTTCCCAAGGGAAGCATTCCCAGTGCAGGACGGCTTTGACGGTCACTTTCCATGATCCCGTTGAGGACTTCATGGACGGTGCCATCGCCACCGGCAGCAACAATGATCTCTGCACCGCGATGTGCCGCTTCCCGTGCGAGACGGGATGCCTCTTCCGGCCTGGTCGTCACATTCCATGGGAACCGAGATTCGACGGAACGCCGGATGCGTTCGGCGATCGCTCGTGTTCGAGGACTTCCGCATTTCGGATTATAAATAAAAAAATAGGGTAAGGATCTCATCGAACAGAAAAGAATGAAAAACGGAAAGAACAAGAAAGACTGAACAGAAAAGCTGGAAAGGAGAACAGGCGGCGCATCATAAATTCGTCACGCAATCGGACGGAAAGCAATCCGAGAACTTTTCTCCTCGCCTCGGTCAATGGCTTGCGCGATGAGCGAAGCAACTTCTTCGAGCAGAAGCAGTTCATCCCGCGAGAAAGAGCGATTTTGGTCTGTCATTTCGACCGAAAGCGCACCAAGCGTACGCCCCTGGCTAATGAGTGGCACGCAAATAAACGAGTGAACTTTTATCTCTACTCCTTTTTCGGTAGGAGGATAAAGATGACCGCTGATCCGCGCCGTCACCCCTGGAATGAACTGCGATTTTCCGGTCTTAATCACCCTGGGGTATCCATAGGACGCGGTAATCGGGAGCGGAAAATTTTGACGATAGCTTTCGAGCATCACCTGATGCCGCAAATTACGATGGCGTGTCAAGGCGCGCAGAATCGAGCCATCGTCCTGCGTGAGGTCGATGGCGGCGCTATCGGCGAGCTTTGCGATCAAAACATTCATCACAAGATCGAGCATGGTAGTGGTCGATCCGCCTTGATGAAGGATATGGAGAATTTCCGATCGCATCTGTTCGTGAAGTGTTTCTTTCACGGTATGAATTCCAAATTGTGTGCTAATGAACAGGAATAGATTTTAATATTTTGTCTTTATGACGTAGCGCTTCAGCTTGAAATAGCTTTCAAGATATAGACGATTTCTTACGAGCTTCCTAAGAAAAAAAAAGTTATTGGGACTCTACCAATAAAAGTGCGAACACTGGTTCGCTTTGCGAAAGAACACCTCGTAGTTCAGGCCGTTACTACGGGCGAAAAATTAAGGGAAAATCAGGGAGATAATTAAAACTAAATTCTTGCGCAGAAGTTCCGCAGACGGTTAAGAATTTTTATAAAAATAAGTCGGGGACATTAACGACAACAGGCGGGAACGCTTTCGCGTCCCGCCTGCAATGAAAGTGCGTCGCAATCAATGCTTCCCGTTTCGGGAAACATGACCTTGGAAGCCATCGCTCGATACGAATGCAGATTCGCCCTGCTCGGCTGTCTCGTTGACGATTTCAAGCGCAATTTGATTAAGCTTCTCGTTCGCAGCCTTTTCTTGCTCCAACGTTTGCTCGAGCAGTTCGGCCTGATCGTCGAAACCTAACTGGCGCGCCCACGCGATGACGGTTCCATAGCCAGCGATTTCGTAATGCTCGACCTTTTGGCAGCCACCAATGAGAGCCGCATCCAGCACGCTTTCATTGATGTCCATTGCCATCAGATCCTTTGCTTCTTCGATGATGCCTTCCATGGCAGTGCATTTTTTGCCACGGGCTTTCTGGCCGGCCATCTCGAAAACCTGTTCCAGGCGTTCGACCTGACCTTCGGTTTCCTCGAGATGGTTTTCGAGGGCTTGCTTTAATTCTGGATTCGTAACCGATTTGATGACGCGAGGAAGTGCCTTCGTGATTTGCGTTTCCATATTGTAAAGGTCCCGCAGTTCATCGATATAGACATCCTGTAAATTGTTGACTTTTGGCATGAATAAAACTCCTAAAAAAATTTGGATGTTTGGTGTGAAAACGTTAAGGCCTGCGCGATGCACGGCCGACTTCTTTTTTGCGAAGGCGAATGTCGTTGTACGGCTCGCCGGGTGGCGAGGAAATCGAGCGGACCGTGAGTTTAACCGATCTGCTGCTGGCGCGAAGGTCCGAAGACGGTTTCACCTTTGGGGCATTAACCGACTTCGAATCTTCTCGCTGTGCTCCGCTTCTGGGTGCGTTCTTCTGGATGTTTGCCATGTTAAACAACCCGAGCATCGGCTGCGGTGTAGGCGCTGTTGGCGTCATGAGCACCGGCATGCGGTGTGTACGCGGCTTCCGATTTCGATGGGGCCGCACTTCGAAGAAGGCTTCCCGCTCCGCTCAGGAAATCGGTGGCAATCGGATAATCGAGCGCGGAACTATTGGAACTGGATTGTTCAGAATAGATCTGTCCTCGGTTGCCACGACTTTCGCCGCCTTTTCGTCCGGCCGCTCGCGCTTCCTCGGAACTCCATTCATGGGCTGTTCCTTTGGCGTGCGCCGCACGGCCTCCTTTGGAGGCAATCGTTCGTTGCTTTTCTCCGTCCATCGATGCAAATCCGCGTTTACTGGTATTCGACATGTTCTTCTCCTTGCTGGTGGATCCCTGTGGTGGAATTATCGGTTGGAACCCGATTGCTCGGCACTGCCCGAACGCACGCCTTGCCCGCTATCCGTGTGGCTGCCAGACTGACCGCCGCGCTGCGAGCCCGATCCGCCCGACTGCGAGCCACCCTGCGATCCTTGCTGATAGCTGGAACCGGAGTTCGGATTGCCCGAAGAGCCGCTCTTTTGGTTTTGATTATTGTTCGAGCCTGAATTCGATGAACGATTGTCGCGATTCGAACCGCTGTTGTTATTATTGTTAGCCATGTGTGTGTTCTAAATTG
>DASYAJ010000596.1:0-2577 GCA_036501405.1 Kapaibacterium sp. (SeqCode) | reverse complement strand
AAGCGAGCTTCTTGCCGTTCGATTCGTAATAACGGTCGGGTGCATCGGGCGCGAGAAGGTGAAATGCCCATTCGGACGCCATCGTAAAACGAAGATCATCGCCCGATTCGTTCGTGAGGCGATAGGTCACTTTTAAGGCACTCGAATTCGGAACGAGCTGAAGCTCTTTCGTCATCCCAACAGCGTGGCCAAACACCCTGCCTTTGCGAGTCATGCTAAGCGTATCGTTCTTTTGATTCCAACTCCATTCGAAGGGAGAAGTCACAAAATCGCCCGCTTCCTCGAAGCCCTTTTGCCATTCTGGTGCCGCATCGACGCTGAGGAAATGTTCGATGAAGCAGCCGTGGCGGTACCAATCGTAGATCAGCAGCTTTTCGAGACCCGATTCTTTCGCTTTTACACCTTCGTGGATCGATGCCGCGCCTTCGTGGGAACCGCTGCTCGCCTCGCCGATCTTCGAGTGATACGCTTCCCTTCGGCGCGAAACGATATTCGTTGCGTTGAACGAGCGCGGTTTGAAGTCGATTTCGGCAATCATTCCTCCGAGCGATGGTTTGACGAACAGCGAAAGCGTGCGCGATTCAAGAATCACTTCTTCTGCGCCATCGCAATCGAAATCGGCAGCTTCCATCCGGATGCCTGAAAGCTTTTCTGCTTCGTCCGCAAGACGATCGGCGCGAACAAGCGCAGAATAATTCGCATGGCGCAAATTCGAAAGATAAATCCCGCCGAAGACGCCATGCCAATACGGATCGTTACACTCCGCTTTCAGAACGTCGCGGCGTGCTTCGGAAACATCCAATCCCTTTTCCTGGAGTTTCGAAATACGCGCGCTCGTGCGGAGCACATGCTTATGGAGCTGATTCGATTCAGGATACTTTACAAAAAAATTCCGCCAATATCCGCCGCGTACAAAAGAGAGGTCAACCACCCCCTGCCCCCATCTTGAAAAGGCGGGGGAATCCTTTTCACTTTTTAGTACATCGAGGAAATTCTCATATCGTTCGATGCCTTCTGCGGTTGGAAGCGACCATTCCATCATCTCCGCATAGCTGGCGTTCGGAAGATAGATGCGGCCACGCGGCGGAACGCGTTGGAGCGCTTCGCCGGGAGGAAGGAATGAAATCCAATCTTTGTTTTCCGAAAGCTTCCCAAAAAATTCTTCGAGCCAGCCATTTTTATACACATGCTCGTAGGTCTGCGGCCAGACGCCAAACTTTTCGCCATCGTCGGCGAAGGTGATAATGTTCGTTCCGGCATCGCTTGCGGCATCGCGCAGCACGCGAAACGTTTCATCCACAGTCATGAAAGGGATTGCGTAGCGGAGCGGCTTCGAGATGGGAAACACGGCCAGCGTTTTGCCGCGATCTTCCGTCAAATAATAACCTGTTAAATCTTCCTCCTTCAGACCGGCATAGAGGAAATGCGTGTCATCGAGAAGGACATATTTAATTCCAGCATCATGTAAGGACGAAGCCAGTGGCTGTTCCCATACGCGTTCGGCTAACCACATGCCGGTGGGGTCGGTCTGGAACAATTCCCGAATTTTATTCGAGAGCAGTGCAATCTGCGCTTGCTGATCCGTTGGCGGAATGACGGAAAGAATCGGTTCGTAATATCCACCCGAAATGATTTCAAGCTGACCGGTCGCGACCATCCGTTTCAGCTTCGCAATATGCTCAGGATGGTGCTCCGCCAGCCATTCGAGCAGAATGCCGGTAAAATGCGTTGCAAATCGAACGGCTGAGAACCGTTCCGCAATCTCGAAAAAAGGCAAATACGAATGCCGGTAGGCCTCTTCGAATACATAGTCGAAGTTGCCGATCGGCTGGTGATTGTGCGTGGCAAAAGAAAAAATGACGGATTTCATAGATGTGTCACCGCCAGGATGCTACCCTTCAGGTGATTATCGTTCAATGGTCGATGGATGATGCCTCAAACTTACCAAATTTCGCGCCGCCTCGTGCCCACCCGTTCGGTCGGCTCGTCATTGCGCGGATTCATATCAGAACATGATTCTTCAGATTAATCTCACCGTGACTATTTTCTTTTCTTCGCTCACAAAACCAGCATAACCTGTCAGTTCGAGCGGTTTCACCTCGATCGAGTGAACAAATTTCTTTTTTCGCGCTTCGGCAAGTTCTTCATTCAGGTCGCCGCCTTTGAGCGCGATGATGAGAGCGTTCGGTTTCAAAAGATCATTGCTCCAGGCGCAAAGATCGGCGAGTGGCGCGGTGGCGCGGGAAATAACGGCATCGAAAGCGCGGCGGAATTTCGGAGCATCCTTGGTGATCCTTTCCTGCGCCAACTCCTCGGCGCGACCTCTGATCGCTTCGATCTCCGAAAGCCCAAGCTCTGCAATCATTGCGCTGCATGCTGCGATCTTTTTTTGAATCGAATCGATGAGCGTGACCTTCGCCGATGGCGTAACGATCTTCAGCGGAATGCCAGGCAGCCCGCCGCCTGTACCGAGATCGGCGATGCGCTTGCCCGAAAAATCGAAGTCGCAGAGCGCAGGCATTCGCAACGTTAGCGAATGCAGCAGATGCTTTTCGAAAATATTCGTCTCGTCCTTGC
>DASYAJ010000595.1:0-7092 GCA_036501405.1 Kapaibacterium sp. (SeqCode) | reverse complement strand
CCCGTAGCGGGCATCGTATTCCGTTACGCTTGCAAACGTGTTCGATGCGCCTTGCAAATCGAACAGGTTGTAGTCCGAACTAATCGTCGAAGCGAACGGACGCGGTACCAAAAGCACGTAGTTCGTATTCGCAACTCCGCCACCGTTCTGGATAATGTTATTCCAGAGAAACGCATGGCCTTCGTATTGAATCGTGATATTCGCAATCGCACGCGATGTCGAAATCGAGTTGTTGAACACCGAATCCCGATCCGCTGTGAATGGCGTCGAGGAAACGCTCGATGCCGTATTCAACAGAATGGGGTACACACCGCCGGTACCTGTCCGAAGGTCGAACAGCATATTGTTCGTGATTCGGTTCATGGTCGAAACTGGCAGGGTCGAGGAGACCGTCGTCAGGCCCGTCACATGATAGACCGTCGCGGCTTGCTGCAGCGCGATGCCGTAGGTGTTACCTACTCGCGTTGTCAGAGCATGCACCCGGTTTGCATCGATCAACGCGCCGACCACGTTACCCGTGTCGCCAGCCCACGCCGGATTGCCTGGAGGACCGACATACTGCGCAGGACTCGGTTCTTCGATACCGAATGCATTCCACGAGTTACCCGTCACGCCAGCAAGGTTCGTGTTGACGTTCGAGATCTCGTTGTGCGAGACCACGATTCCGTTTTCGCCGTTGATCTGCACACCGGCATACGACAGTTGGTTTGCACTCGTACCGATCGTATTCCGTGTAATCAGGTTGCCGTAGTTCCGCCAAACGATCCACTTACCCTTGATCGCATCGTACTGATCGTGCAAACCGTGGTCGTAAAGACCATACTTCGCATTACCAAGCTCGCAGTTGTTCACGGCGATCCCGTGTATCGCAACCGTGTCGCTAATCAGCGGATAGAGTCCTGCGTTGTGCTCATTGTAGAGGCGAATAACAGAGCAGGAATCGTTCGAGAACATTCCATTGCCATGCGCAATCACGTCCTTAATCGTGATATTGCTCGCGCCTTCTTCGAGTCCGAACACCGCACCCGCACTCGTCTCGTTGTCGACAATCGTCAACTGACGCTTTGTCGGTTCCGCCGTTATTTTGTCCGGCGTTGGAGGCGTGGACGGGTTATAGCCTTCGAAGTTCATGTAACCTGGGAAGAGATCTCCCATGTAGAAGCAATTCGGCTGATTGCCCGTGAAATAAATCTTCGGCGTCTGACCCGGATAAGGGATCCACGTTACTGTCGAGGTTGCCGACAGACCGTTGATGCCGCGAAGATCGATTGCGCCCCACGGGGTGCTCGCGTCCGTCGCTCCGTTTTCGTGATACGCGGTGTCGGTCAGGATTAACCGCACGTTCGCACCGATGCCACGGAACCGCATCGAATCCACTGCTGCATGGATCGTCTGGAACTGTCGTCCCACGCCCACATAGTAGTCGCCTTTCAAACGGTCGAGGATCGAGAACTGCGTGCATGCCGTATCGTTGGCGGCATTGCCATCGCCGTTATAGTTGATCGTGACGCACTCGTTGTAGCATCCCGGAGGAATCTGGGAGATGTGATACGAGCCCTGGTCCGTCGGGAAATAAAACCGGACGTTTCCCTGATCGCCATAGAGCGCATCGTAGGTCGTATCTGCTCGGAACACTAACGAGTTATCGCTGCAACGCCGAATGTTCACTTCGACCGGTACTCCGAACAAGTCGGCAACACCGAGTGAGGCGAAAATACCCGCCGGGGGCCATGACGTTACATAAGGCTTTTGCTCACCCGGCTGCGGGTTTGCCACAGAGACAGCAGCGCCATCATACTCCGGCAAAACTTGGATAGGCGCTTTTGTCGTGTCGTCGCCGCGCAACTCGTCGTTGGCCATGATCGCGATACCGAATACGGTATCGTTACCAAGCGAACTCGGAGTCCATGTTGGAGTGAACGCAGGGAACGCCGTATCGTAATAGGGTCCCGTGCCCGGTCCCTGGCCGCTCGATGAGAAATCGGTGTTACCGGTAGAGTTTCCACCAAACGATCCCGGTGGCCATCTCGGAACCCAGACAGTATCGCGGAACGTCACATTCCCCGTCTGGTCATGCACCACAGCAGTGAGCGGCACATTCTTTTCGGTGTCCGTCCCTAAGTTTCTAAACCGAATTGCGATCGTCGAGGCCACGCCAATCTGCTGGCGAGAATTCGCCGGCGGCTGGATGACCGAGACTGCCTTGATGTCGTCCGGAGGCGAGCAGATCCACTCGTTTGTCGATTGGTTATCGCTCGGATTTTGATCCGCTGTCGGCTGTAAATTGTAGACCGTCAACGTATCTTCATAAATCCCATACCCCGGAGCCGGAGAATTCACGCCCGGCGTAAAGTTCGTGAACGTGATGTTCTTCGACGCAAACGCTCCTGGCAACTGAGCCGCGCTCAGCGTAAGCGTCTGATTATAGACCTGACCTACGCCAAACTCCGAAATCGTCAGGTTCACCTGCGCCGAAGTCGGGATTTGCGAACCCGAGTTGGTGATGCTCACTGTCGGCGTAAAGGCCGTGCCGCTTGCCTCCGGCTGTTCGCTTGCCGGTGTGATGATCGTACCCGCCGTTAAATCGTACGGATAAGCAATCGTGAACCGAACGCTCGATAGCGGTAAGTAACGCGCCGTATCCGGACGCATCCCCATCCAGTTATTGTAATCCGTATAGGTCGAACCGTCCGTTCTATTGAGCGTCACGGCATTATACCCATAGTAAGCACCATCGTGCCAGAGATTCTTCGAATAGACGAAGGGCTTCGAGGCATCCCAACCGTTGCCATTCCAGTCAACGAGGTCGCAATTGTCAGCGGTCGTCTTCATACCGCACATACCTCCATAAAGGATGCTGACGTCGATATAGGAGCCTTCATTGTAGCAGTAGCAATAGCTCCAGGAACCGGGCATCGTATATCCATTGACCGTCATCGGCTGAGAACTATATCCCGCGTTACCGGCTGCGTTACGCGGATTGCCGACCGTCGGTCCGTAGTTGAACTGGAACGTCGAGATCGCATTTTCGTAAATAACGACCTGCCAGCTCCCATAATCGGGGCCGGAGTTATTATAAACGTATTCTTCATACGGGTGCATGTCATCGGTCTCGACGACAAGCTCGCGATTCGGGGCCGATCCCAAAATAGCATAACTGAACTTTGTCTGGTTCCCGCTGAAGGCCGAATTTTGATTGTACATGTAGCCCGAAAACGGCATCAAAATATAGTTCGCATAAAGGCCGATCGAACCGTCGTTGATCGTGTTTTCGTACATGCCCTCGTCGAAGTAGTCGTACATGACGTTGCTCGAGCTGTTGACTCCGTAAATGTAACCGTCTTCGACGATACATTCGCCATCCAGCGGCTCTTCGTACCATGTCGCATTCCAACTCGGATCCAGGATGACCGAGCCGTTGCCAGTGACGGAGAAGGTATTCGTCGTCGTCAATTGCTTATCGGCAAAAGTGACGTTGAACGGGAGTTGAACGCCATTCGACGAATAGACATCGAACTCTCCAGGATAAAGAGAGAAGTAAGGACCAGTGCCGGTAAAGGCGGTCCCACCGGTCAAGGGTTGCCAGTTCGTTCCGGAACCGAGGCCCTGAGCGTCAGGCGCATCTACCTTGCGAACAAGATAGCTGCTGATCGTGTATGGCTGCGCCTCGGCGATTTCCGAAGAAATCACTCCGAGTGCCATAAGCACCAGAAGGAATGTGTAGAGTTTTTTCATACTCACGGTTTGAATAAGGTTAGTTAATTGATTGTTGAATAAAAAAGCTTCGACAGGCCGAAATCTCGCGATTTTTCCCGAAGATTATTAGTATGACACCGCAAAAATACGAAATGTTACAGCTCGATGAAAAAAAACTGTATTTTTATTTCTGCCCTCCCCCCTTGATGCTCTCCTTTGACCCTTCTCTTTTAATGAGCGATTCTCAATGTGCAATCACCACCGGCTCCGATGCTTCCCATCCGAGCGTGTGAATTACGAAAAAGTATTTGCCCGAAGAAATCGAATGCATAGGAATGGCGATCGCGTTCGTGCCTTCGGGCATCGATTGCGAGAGAATCGGTTCTACCTCGCGTCCGGTCATGTCGTAAAGTCCCGCCTGGACATATCCCGCATAACCCAGCGTGACGGAAACCGAAGCTTCATCGCTCGATGGGTTTGGATTCACGGGCGAAATAGTATAGCTCCCGGCGCTGGCGAATGAGCCATTCAGTCCGGTGCAATCGGTCACAGCGATCGTTCCATTATTGGAATGGACCGCGAGGGGCACGTCTGTCGTCAGCGTGAATTCGATGATCGTAGAACTACGCGGTCCGACGAGCGCGCGCCAGTTTATCGACTCGATCACGCTCGGCGCTGAACTCGAATCGAGCGTTGCCGTAAAGGCGAGCGAATCGGCCGCAACTCGAGTGGCCGTATGCGGAAAGCCCATGGGCGTTTCCGGTTCCACCACTTCGGGATCGAAGGAGAGAACACCGCGAACGGAATGCGTTCCCTTTAGCGACAAAGAATCGAGCCGAATGACCGTCGTTGCAATCGAATCGGCTGGAACGGTAGCACTGCTTACCGTAAAAGAAGCGTACGGAAATCCAAGGGCCGAAGCTTTTCCAAGCAATGGAATTCGTAGGAGCGCCTGGTCGCCATTGAACAGGATGGCCGTATCGGCAAGCGTGATGCTGTCGGTCTCCGGGCAATAGCGAAAAACGAAAAACCGAGAACTGTCCGATGGAATGACGGCCGGTTCACCGATAACCCATTGGATCGCTTTATCGCCAATAAAGACCGAATCGATCGTCACTTCCGGGCCGCATGGGTTTTGAACGAGTGTCGAATCGATAGCGCAGGAATCGATGGGAATCGTTCCAAAGTCCACGGCGGAGGCCGCAAGGCCGGAATCGATCGTTTGCGCTTCGAGCGCAACCGCGAAGGTCGAATCGCAGCCATGGTCGGATGCAATAAAACGCAGCGTATCGAAATGCGGCAGGGTATCGGCGCTGACAAAATGGAGATGCAGAGCGAATTGCGCTTGCGGCGCAAGCATTTGGGTAGAATCCTCCACCACGTAATCGGTATCGGAGAGGCGGAAATCGGCGAGCTGAATCGTATCGGGACCGCTGTTTGCGATTGCAACAGAATCCAAAGCCGTCGTGCCCAGACAACGGAATGGGAACCGAAGAGAGGATTGCATTCCGAGAGAAGGACCGAAAACCTGAAATTGGATCGTACTGGCGAGCGATGTATCGGCCAATTCAAAACGAACGGTATCCTCAGCGGGTCCCGTCCGGTTCTCGATGAAAGAGAGAGGAATCGACGCAACGGTTCCCGGCTGAAGCAAAAGATTCAGCGCATGTGAACTTCCCGAATCCACTGCCCACGATCGGACGGAAATCGTATCGTTTCCACGATTGTAAATCGTATCGAAAAATGCGATTTGTCCCCGGCAGAACGATCCCAGATTTTGTCCGCTTGCCACGGCTGCCTGACGCAGGATGCCGATTCCTCGAACGAGGATAGAATCCTCCCGATCGTCGAGCGTCAGCACAACGGAGACATCACCGGAGTCCGTGGGACAGAAGGTGACGATGAGTTTTGCTGTTGCATTATGCGGAAGCGCTGTATCGGAAGGCACAACCCGAAATGCGAATGGGCCGCGCTGCCACTCACTGCTATCGAGGTACAAGGTATCGGAACCTAACGAACGAAGGAGGAGGGTATCGCTCGCGCAGCTATCGATCCGGACCGCGCCGAAATTGAGGATAGCGGGAGTGATGGAAAGGGAATCGTTCCTTTTGAGTCCCGCACCCGAAAGCGAAACCAGGTGCGGCGAATTGCCAGAATCGTTCGAGAGAAAGGTTAATCGCGCCGATTGCAGTCCTACAGAATCGGCACAAAAGGTGACCCGCACGGTATCGGAACGATAGGGTGCAATGAAAAGCGTCGTGTCTGGCATCAAAGAAAACTCCGTGGAACCCGTAATGGAATTCGGTGTCACCGATAACGGGGCCGCGCCCTTATTCGAAAGGACCAGAACGAGTGTTTTGCAATGTCCTTGCTGGACCGTTCCAAAATTGAGCGAATCGAGCGTAACTAAAAAAGGTGTCGCAGGATGCATCGTTCTTCCCATAGCCGCGCTCGAAACGAGCCACGACGGTTCATACACCGGCCCGTTCAAGCCTTGCGCCGGTGCGCTTACTTCGGCCATCGCGACCACATAAAGGAGGGAATCGTGCAGAAGCGGGACCCACTTGGACCACGCTCCGGTGGAATCGCGCTGGGTATCGCTCGATTGCCAGGCCGAGTGGGGCGTGCGATAAAAGATTCGAATAGCATCGGTCAGGTTGGCTCGATCGGGATCGATTCCCGAAAGCAGCATGGAATCGTTCCGAATCGTTGGCGCGCGCGCCGATTGAAGCGACAGACCATTGACCCATACATTCGCAAAAAACGAGGGAGGCTGGAAATTTGCAGCGCCGTCGATTCGCACACGTCCTAAACCGCCACTACCTCCTTCATAGCCGATCGAATCGGCAGCAGGATGCCCGGCCGCACCGCCAAAAACAGCGACCGGCAATGCAGAACTGACAATGGCCGCCGTACTCGCAAGGTAAATACCACCGCCGGAGCCGCCCCCACCGCCCGCCGCGATTTTGATGCCGCTCTGACCGGAATCCCCGCGAGCAGCAAGCAGGGAATTATTCAAGACGATGGAGTCGAACGCGACAATTTCGATGGCTCCTCCTCCGCCGCCGCCCGAAGCACGGTGATCGCCATCGCCAAGCTCATTGGAGTTACCCGCGCCACCGCCGGAACCTCCGGCAAGCGGTACCAGGAATCGTCCGCCATTCACCAACCCGCCATTGATTCCCACACCGGAACTTTGTCCACCGCCGATCCCTTCGGTCCCAAAACCGCCGCCGCCGCCGCCCTCTTCAATTAGGGTATTCGTGATAAATGGATTTGCTTCTTCGCCGCCGCCGGAACCGCCGCCAAATCCTCCTGCCACTGAAGCAAGATTGCCAATGCCCGCAGCGCCGCTTATTCCATAAGGAGAACCGGTCCCGCCCCCTCCGCCCTGGT
>DASYAJ010000594.1:0-1605 GCA_036501405.1 Kapaibacterium sp. (SeqCode) | reverse complement strand
TCACCATCGAAGCCGTCGAGCTTGGAAACGAACAGCCGCTGTTGACACGGAATATCGTCGATACCATTTACGCGAAAAATTTTGAGGAATCGATTTCGAAGAATGCATGGCACGCGCTCGATGAGCGTATTGTCTTTCCATCGATCGATTCCAGCAAGCAGTATTCGGTGCGGATTGAAGTTCGCGACGATATCGACCGGCTGGCCGCGCATCCGCAAATTGCGACGCTGCATCCGCCCCATTTTGCGAATGCCTCGACGCCAATGGGCATTTCGATCGGCGATCTCTTTCTCGCCGATAGCTTGACCGCTACAACGCTTTATACCGGCGGGCGCGGTAATACCTTTATGTTCAGCCGGAACATGACGGGAATCGTTCCATTTGTGCTTGCGTCGGCATTGGCGTCCACGCTGGCTTCGGGAGCTGCGCCATCTGTCGAAATTTCGGTGCGTCAAACCAAAAATCTGATCGATCCCTACGATACCGGTCTCCGGTTTCACGGGACTGTCGATGCAAGCGATCTGCACCGTGCAACGCAATTTACCTTTGCGAGCGCCGATAGCATTCTACGCTACAACCTCGCACCCGCCGACTCGGACCTCTGGACGGCCATCTTCAATGTGCCGGGGGAACCGTTCCAGCAAGGAACGTATGAAATCGTCGCAACGGTGCATACCGGAACGGTCGAAAAGACGCAAAAAAATGAATTTCAGCTTGTGTGGCAGAATATGCCGGTCTCGCTCGAAGATCCGACCGACGCGATCGAACCGCTCGCCATTATTGCAACGCCCGATCAGGTGAGCGCCTTGAATGCCGGCACTACACAGGAAAAACGGACGAAGCTTTACACCTATTGGAAAGCACAAGACCCCGCGCCGGGAACTGCATTCAACGAGCGAATGGCAACCTTCTATCAGCGCGTCGATTATGCCGATTTCAATTTTACCACTGGACATCTCCTCAACGGCGCGACGACGGACCGCGGGAAAGTCTATCTGCTATACGGCCCGCCGACGAAGATCGATCGTACTTTCATTCCTGGCGAGGCACCGACTGAAACATGGACGTATACGAATAATGTCCATCGGGTATTCCATTTTGAAGAACACGGCCAGCCGGGGGAATATAAGCTCGCAAACATCGAGGAACTCGCAGCATCAGGGAAGGAATAATGCCGCGCATCGGACATATTATTCTGAATGTCTCGAATTTCGAGCAATCGGAACTGTTTTACGACCGGCTTCTTCTTCCCATCGGGTTCCATATCGATCATCGTGAGCAGGATGAATTGGGTGCTGCGAAATCGTATCGAAGCGGCGAGCACAATTTCTGGATTAGGTGGGATTCAGCAATACCACACAATGATTTTGTGCGCGATATAGGGCTCGATCATCTCGCTTTTTTTGTCGATACCAAAGAAGCAGTCGATACGGTGTTCGCAGAACGGAAGGCGATGGGAGCGCATATTTCGCGTGAGCCAAAAGGCTATCCCGAATACAGCGCTACCTACTACGCCTTCTATTTCCGCGATCCAGATGGGATACTCCTGGAAATAGCGTTCGAATAATAATTAAACCGGGGTACTAATTCCCAGCATTTCTTCCC
>DASYAJ010000593.1:0-8124 GCA_036501405.1 Kapaibacterium sp. (SeqCode) | reverse complement strand
ATTCCCGCTTCCGCGGTGACAACACTTCATTTCGATAATGCACAGGAGATTAAAAGTGTCACGCAGCCGCTCTTCCTTTGTGCGGGAATTGGGGATTCATTCCTGAACATTACAACAAACGGAGATGTTGTTTTTGCAAATTATCGTGGAACTTATAGCGAAGAACATCGGATTCCTGGCGCGGACCATTCCACCGTTCCGCAAACATGGGGATTACAAAATTATTCGGATTCGATCCTCAAGTTTCTCACCAGACCTTGAGCCTCTAAATTACTCAGATTCAACTTTATTTTCGACTTCGATAATTTTTTCGCAGAGTTGGGATAAGTGTTTGAACTCTATATCGCTCATGTTAGCTGCTAGCTTTGTGTCGAAGGCTTTCAGTTTCGGTTGAAGCTCATTGAGCACATCCAGTCCTTTTTTTGTAATGTGGACGCGAACCACGCGGCGGTCGGTGGTAGAGCGTTCACGCTCGACCATCCCTTCTTTTTCGAGTGAGTCGATGCGGCGCGTTATGTCCGGCGAGCGATCGACCATGCGGCACCCGATTTCGCCCGAGGGATGTCCATCCTTGCCGGCGCCGCGAAGAATGCGGAGGATATTGAACTGCTCGCCGGAAAGTCCGACTTCGGCCAGCGTTCGATCGAAATTGACGCGCAGGCCGCTGGCCGCAGCCATCAGCGCGAGAGTTGCCTCCTGCACCGGGCTTTCGAATTTCGACATTTTCAAACGCTGCTTAAGGATTTCTCCCATAGAAATTTTCTAACGCATTCGCGACGATAAGGATTGCCGGAAAATGAATTAATTGCGAGAGACCACAGTTTGTCAACGTGGAAAAAGACGTAAAAATTTGGTATCCTTGGATTTTCTATTATGACATTAAGCAAGTTTTTGAAGCAGCAACCCATAACCGCGCATCTTCTTGCGAAGGCTGCTTGATGGAATAGAAGGTTCTGCGGTTTGACTAATTTATTTATGAAGAAAATTCTACTCGTTTTGATCTTCGGAATTCTTGCAACGAGTTCATCCGTAGCTCAAACTATCTATTGGCAAGAATTGAACAGTCCCCCCCAGGTCTGGTTCATTGTTGGCAGACGATAGCGTAGTGTAAGACGGAAGCTATCGTTCAAGCGACTTCGGAAAAACGTGGCAATATTTAGGCGATGCTTTTTTTCCTCTGCTTGCCAGTGATTCTAATTCTTATGCTGTCGCCAATGAAACTTTATATCTCTCTACCGATAATGGCCTATCATGGGATAGCCTACCCTCATCTCCGCTTTATCAGAGTGAGTGCATCGTTGCCAGAGGCGATACATTGATTGCGGGTAGTTTAAGTGGAATTTGGCGTTCAGTTGATCATGGAACAACGTGGTTATTAACGGATACAATAACAGCTTTTGACAGATTGCTTCCTATGGGCCGCATCGACTTCATTGCTTCCGAAGGCGACTTGGTCGTGACGAACTCCGAGAACTATGGTCTCTATCTTTCTACTGATTTAGGCCGATCATGGAAATTTATTTATCCACCTGAGGTTCAGGTTGGATCGGTTCAAATAGATGGGGGCACCATTTTTATTGCTACTTTCGGTGGCGTTCAATGTTCTGGAGATGATGCTCAAACATGGACGTATGATCTATCAGGTATCGGGGGGGAATTTTTTCCTTTACCCATTGTCGCAAACCAAGGACCGACATTATTAGCCGTATCGGTATCAGGAGTATTTATTTCTCATAATACCGGATCATCATGGTTTCAAGCCAACGCCGGCCTAACTGATACTTTTATAATATCAGGCGCTATAGGCGGATCAAATTATTATATTGAAGATAGTTCTGGTGCCGTTTATATCGCCAATAAAGCGACTTCCAGTGTGGGAATTATGAAACATCAATTTTCTTTTTCAATAGCTCCAAATCCTGTTGAAAATTTTGCTTTAATACGTTACTCATTAAGCACACCCTCGGAAGTTACTCTTTCTATTTCCGATCTTCTCGGGCGAACAGAGAAATTAATGGTGAATGATTGGCAATCATCAGAACTCCACGATTTCTCCATTGACACGCGAAACCTGAACCCAGGAATTTATGAATGTTTTCTTGAATATAATGGTACCGAAACCAGTCAAAAGATCGTAGTTCTAAAATAAGAACTGTTTTAGTTGTTATCCGGACCTTTTCTTATCCGTTCTCTCTCGCTTAAAGGATTCTCCCGCAAAATATTTTCTTTTATCTTCAGCAGATATTCTTTTGCCGCTTCGTAATCGTTGGGAATGATTCCATCGAGAATCGCTTCTTCAATTGCGGTCTTGAGGATTCCAACGGTGCGCGAGGGCGGGATATTGCATATCTGCATGATTTCCTCGCCGCGAACAGGCGATTGGAAGGCGCGCATTTGGTCCTTCGCTTCGACTTCCGTCATTTTTTCTGCAACAACATCGTAGTTTTTCTGATAGCGATGAACAAGCCTCGGATTTTTCGAGGTAATATCGGCGCGGCAGAGGGTGAGGAGATTGTCGATGTCTTCGCCAGCTTCGAAGAGAATGCGGCGCACGGCAGAATCCGTCACGCCTTCATCGACAAGCGCCATCGGACGCATGTGCAGGCGCACGAGTTTGGAAACTTTCTCTGCGGCGTCGTTCGGCAGCCGCATTCTGCGGAAAATTTTATGCACCCATCGTGCGCCGACAATGTCGTGTCCGTAAAATGTCCAGCCGATTCCATTTCGGAACTCTTTTGTGCGCGGTTTTGCTACATCGTGCAAGAGCGCGGCGAAGCGAAGCCACACATCGTCGGTCATTGCTGCCATATTATCGACGACCTTCATCGTATGCTTGAAAACATCTTTGTGGGCGTATTCCTGTTCACCGACGGTTCGGAGTTCCGCTCCTCCCAATGCATAGACTTCGGGAAAAATGAAGTGCATCAAGTCGGTTTCGAATAGGATATTCAATCCTATAGAGGGTTCTGGCGACGCCATGATCTTCAGGAATTCGTCCGTAATTCGTTCCTGTGAAATAATGGAGATTCGGTCTGCCATCCGCTGCATGGCTTCGAACGCAGAACGTTCGACATGGAAATCGAGCTGTGTGGCAAACCGCGCGGCGCGCATCATGCGCAGTGGATCGTCCGAAAAAGTCTGCTCAGGATCGAGCGGTGTCGCGAGCAAATGATCTTTCAAGTCCTGTACGCCGCCGAAGAGATCGATCGTCTCTCCAAAGCTCGTCTCATTCAGTGAAACAGCAAGTGCATTGACGGTAAAATCGCGGCGCAGAAGATCATCTTCGAGTGTCCCTTCTTCCGTAATTGGGTTCCGGCTGGATTTGCGGTAGGATTCTTTGCGTGCTCCGACAAATTCGATGAGATGATCGCCAACTTGCAGCGCGGCCGTTCGGAACTGTTCGTAGATCGCAAGTTTCGCTCCCTCGAACTGGCTTGCCACCAGCGATGCAAAGCCAACGCCGTCGCCAATGACCGTGACGTCAATATCCTTACGGACACTACGCTGAAGGAGTTCGTCGCGGACATATCCACCCACAACATAAGCCTGTACCTTTGCCTCATCGGCAATGGAACCAATGGCAAACAGAATGGGATCGGAAATGGGGAATCGTTCTGGCACGGAAGGAAGAAATTAATTTATCATTCCCTTATAGAAAATGATCACAAGTAACATCGAGCGATTCGTTATTCTTCCTGATCCGGCCCTGGTTTTTTATTCCAGGTCACAATGTACCCATCGTTGCGGATGAGCGTGTGGATCGTTTCGAGTTCCTGCACTTTCGGGAGGAGTTGAGCCAGAAATTTATGGAGCAATGCCAGCCGTTCATTTTCGCTTGTGACACTAAGCAGCGCCTGACGCTGAGGCGCTTCCAAGCCGGACTTCTGCGCAATCTTAAACGACGGAAACCGATCTTCGGCATTCCAGATAGCTTCATCGAGCGGATCGATTACGCCTTTATAGGCAATCTCGGCAAGTTCATTGAAGAGATGAATGGTTTGACCGGCAAGTTCCAAATCCCGAACTTCCGGCTCGTCATTCAACCAGCGGACCGTGGCAAAGGAAAGCTCGCCGGGTCCGTTTTGTTCGAACTCCAGCACTTCGTATCGGTCCTGGCCTTCGGTGACAACATCGATCTCGCCATCGGGATGCCGTTCGAGCACTTCCACCACTTTGGCGGAGCATCCGACCGCATGGAGACGGTCGCCCTCGACGAAATTAATTCCAAAAGCGGTTTCGTTCGCAATCGCTTCGTTAATCAATTTTTTATAGCGGTCTTCAAAAATATGCAAGGGGACCCTGCTCTCGGGAAAGAGCACGACGCCAAGCGGAAAAACCGGTATGCGGTTGCGAGCCATAGAATGAATGCTTAGAGAGTATTCTTATCGGTAAAAAGACTTTTTTGTTAAAAATAAATCCAAAAATCGCAATAAATTTCTGTCATGCAATTGACCTTAATTTTTCCTGTTCATCATGGCTTGAACAGCTCATACCACTCCATCTGGATCGCTTCGAGTTTTTTCTCATTCGAGAGCGAAACATCGTCCTTGAATTCCGGGAGTTCCGAAATCCACTGCAGGAGATCGGTGAAGCGGACTGTCAATGGATCGACGCCGGGATGCGCTTCCATTAAGGCTTCGGCGATATCTTCTCGGTCAGACCAGGTCATTGTCTTCAAATGGAATTAATGTGCGCCTTCGTGAAATAATTTTGCGATCGCAGGATTGAGCTGTGGTATCTCCACCACGTAATCGATATCGTTCTGAATTTTGCATTGGCATCCGAGCCGGGAATCGAGCGCGAGGCCTTCAGCTTCATCGAGCTGATCGGCCTCGTCGTCCTCCATTTCCGGCAAGAGTTCCATGCCTTGCTTGACCTTCACATGGCAGGTCGAGCATGCGCAGACGCCGCCGCAATTATGCTGCAAGTCGATATTGTGCGCAAGGGCGACGTCAAGGAAGCTCTCGCCAAGGAGAGCTTCGCAGGTGACGTTCATCGGAAGGAAAGTTACTCTCGCCAAGTTATCGTGCGATATATTTTAGGAAGCGGTCGTTGATACGCGCCCAGTGCAGCCCATTGATGAAATTATCAATGTAGGCTCCGCGCTTCGGACCATCCTTGTGATAATAAGCGTGTTCGAACACATCGCAGGCAATGAGCGGAACCGCGCCCCACACTGCGCCATACTGATGTTCATCGACAAGCACGTTTTTGAGCTGACCGGAACCTAAAGTATCGAATACGAGAAGTCCCCATCCAGAAAGCTTGGCCGCGAGCGCGGTCGCTTTGAAATCGGTTTTCCATTCTTCGAACGATCCGAAATCGCTTTGAATTTGCTTATGAATTTCGACGCCGAAGGCCGGATCGCCCTCGCCGCCGAGGCATTCCCAATACACATCGTGGAGAATGGTGCCGGAATGATTCCAAGTCCAGCGGCGCTTGAGTTCGCCGAACTGGGAATAATTCCCATTCGCTTTTGCGGGATCCGCATCGAGCAGCGATTTTTCGATTTCGTTCAACTTATCGACGTAGCCTTTGTGGTGGGTGTTGTAATGCCAGTCGGATGTTTCGGCGTCCATAACTTTGGCGAGGATCGTTTTCGCTTCGTCATCGGAATATGGCCGTTTCTTGAGTGTGAATTCGGTTGCTTTCATGTGAGTAAAAAGAATTGTGATTTTTGTAGTCGTGACCCTTCGGTCACGATGGATGGTTCCGTCGCCGTGTTCGTGACCTGAAGGTCACGAACACGAAAGTTCATACTTGTTCGATCGTTTTGCCTTCGAGCGCCTGCGAAATCGCAGCGTTCATAATTTCCTGTGCCAGCGGTTCAGTCGCGCGTTCGAGAAGTTCCTGATGCTGAATAATTGTCGGGGCATCCTCGCCGGAAGCAGCGCGTCGAAGCGCATAGAGCGCGTCGATGACTTCGCCAACATTGATCGTCTTGAGCTTTGCTGGAGCAATGGCCAGCTGGCCACGGCGCAATTGTCCGAGCACTTTTTCCGTGGCGGCAAGAATGCGTTGCGCTTCGGTCTTGGCTTCGGCTAATCGACGCGCCGCAATATCGGCCGGCGCATGTTGCACCGCTTCGCGCAGCATCGTGCTAATTTCTTCCTCAGAAAGGCCATACGATGGCCGCACTTCCACCTGCTGTTCTATTTCCGTGTGCGATTCTTTCGCACGGACTTGCAAAATTCCATCGGCATCGATGAGAAAGGTTACATCCACTTTCGCCGAACCGGCCGGCATGGGTGGAACTCCTCGTAGCGTGAACGATGCGAGATGCCGATTATCTTTCACAAAATCGCGCTCCCCTTGAAAAACATTGATTTCCACACCTGTTTGGTTATCGGCAAAAGTCGTATAGGTCTCGGTCACTTTTGTGGGAATGGTTGTATTGCGCGGGATAATCGTACTCATCATGCCGCCCATCGTTTCGATGCCGAGCGAGAGGGGACTGACATCGAGGAGCAGAATATCCTTCGTTTCACCGGCAAGAATATCGGCCTGAATGGCAGCACCGAGCGCGACTGTTTCATCCGGATTCAGTTCATCGTGCGGCTTGTGCTTGAAAATATCCTTGACGAGCGCCTTCACCATCGGCATCCGTGTTGCGCCGCCGACGAGCACGACTTCATCGATGTCATCGGCATCGAGCTTCGCGTCGTGCAATGCATCTTCGCATGGTTTGCGGGTGCGTTCGATAATGCTTTTTGCAATGCGGTCGAATTCAGGAACCGATAAGTTCCTGCGATAGGCCACCCCTGACTCCGGCAAGTCAATTTCGATCATGACATGCGGCTTCGTCGAAAGTTCGATCTTCGCGCGCTCGGCAATCTGTCGAATCTTTTGTACTTGCTCCGGCGTGGGAACGAAGGAGGGTGTCATGTGCTGAATTTGCGTGATGAAGAGTTCCATCAGCCGGCGGTCCATGTCATCGCCGCCGAGATAGGTGTCGCCATTCGTCGAAAGAACCTCGAAGATCCCTCCCGTAATTTTGAGAATGGAAATATCGAACGTGCCACCGCCGAGATCATAGACCGCAACAATTCCTTCCTTGGTTCTATCGAGTCCGTAGGCAAGCGCGGCGGCGGTCGGCTCGCTGATAATACGCAGCACATCGAGTCCCGCTAACCGACCGGCATCTTTCGTGGCATGGCGCTGCGCATCGTTGAAATAGGCGGGAACAGTGATGACGGCTCGCGTGACCGCCTCATTGAAAAAATCTTCCGCGCGATTTTTTAATTCTTTCAGCACATAACTCGAAAGCTCGATCGGCGTGTACATCTGCTTGCCAATCTGAATGCGAACGAGACCTTCATCGGCTGGAACCAACCGGTAGCCGAGCAGACTCGATTCTTTTTTCACGTCCTGATACGATTTTCCCATCAGCCGCTTGACCGAATAGACGGTATGCTGTGCGTCCTGCATGGAACGTTCCCGCGCTTTATTTCCAATTGCGACGACATCGCCACGATCGTTTAGCGTCACAACGGAGGGAACGAGTTTCCCGTCCGTTCCTTCGATGATCTTCGCCACACCATGATCGAGATACGCGACGAGCGAGTTCGTCGTGCCGAGATCGATGCCGATCACGCGGCCTTTGGTGTCCGTGTGATTCGTTCCGTTCGTGGAGGGTAGTTCGATATTAAGCGGCATTTAATATAATTCTGGAAACAGCCTTCGCTCGGCGCATTCGATGACGATATGGATAATTTTAATATGGAGTTCCTGAATCCGGTCGCTCGTTTGGCCAGGAACGATAATCGGAATATCGCAGAGAACAGCAATTTCGCCGCCGCCCTTGCCGAGCAAGCCAACTACTTTCATACCTTTTTTCCTCGCGGCTTCGGCAGCCAAGATTAAATTTCTGCTATTGCCGGAAGTGGTAATCGCAAGAAAAACATCACCGGGGTTCCCAAAGGCATCGACCATCCGCTCGAAGATGTGCTCGAAGCCATAATCATTCGAGGTGCAGGTGATGTGCGATACGTCCGAAAACGCGAGTGCGGGCATCGGCTTGCGATCCTTCCGGTAACGGCCGGTCCACTCTTCGGCGAAGTGCATCGCATCGCAATGGCTGCCGCCGTTGCCGGCGGAATACACTTTGTGGCCACGCTCGAACGT
>DASYAJ010000592.1:0-6826 GCA_036501405.1 Kapaibacterium sp. (SeqCode) | reverse complement strand
CCTCGCCAAGGACTTCGCCGCTATCATCGACGATGACGCAGCCCACCAGCGGATTCGGGCTGACATGCCCCGCGCCGCGCCGCGCGCATTCCAATGCGCGAAGCATCCTGATGCGGCCCCGTTCCAAAAATGGCATAGCTTTCGAACAATGGCAAAGGAAAAGCCCTTCCCGATTTTTTCGGGAAGGGCTTGTCGTGCTCAAAAAAAGTGAATGGAATTATTTGAGAACAATCATCTCTCGCGCGAGGCGGACATCGCCGCTTGTCATCGTGTAGAAATAGGTCCCATTCGGAAGGTCCTTCGCATCGAGATGTACGGTCTGGATTCCTTCGGGAAGCATTCCCGTGAAAGCGGTGCGGACAATCGCGCCCGTCGCATCGACCAGCGTGACACTTACCGAAGCATCGTGTGGAAGCGTTACGGCAATGTCCGAAGAACCGGTATTCGGATTCGGGTAGCTCTGCCCGAGCAGGAAGCCATCCTGCGAGGTTTTGAGCGCCACGCCGGAGGCCGCGACGATTGCATAGACATTCACATTCGCTCCGGGAATCGAAACGCCCGTCGAATTCGTGAACGTCACCGGCGATGAGAACGTACCGATCTGGCTTGCATCCAGGGTGAAGTTGAGCGTGCCTGTTCCGCCTGCGGGAATGGAAGTCGCGCCGCCGCTTACATAAGCGAAGGGCGATTGCACCGACACATCGCCCGGAGTCCAATCGCAGGTGCCGGTATTTTGCACTGTGGCCGCGAAAGGAACAAGCACTGTCGTCACTTCGGACAGCACGGTATCGTTCCCTGCGATTATTGCCGCGCCTCCCACGCCCGTTAATGCAACGGACGATCCCGTGCTTCCACCACCAATGCCGAAGCTCACAGTCTCGGTGCCCGGAGCCGATGGCGTAAAGAGCACTTTATACGTCGTCGTATCGCCTTCCGCGATCGAACCCGATTGCGATTGTCCCACGATCGTGAAATCGCCAGCATTCGTTCCGCTCAGTGATCCTGTATAATTCGAGCTGACATTCCCCGTATTGATGACCTGAATATAGGCCGTATCGTTACCCGGCATGCAGGTGCTTGTCGGCAATGCCTTCACGAGCATTCCCGTATCGGTGGTCTGCAATCCATAGACATTCACCGGCTCCGAAGCAGTGAGCGGCTTTGTGCCGCTATTGCCTGTTACATTCAGCGTTCCGGTTGTCGCGCCGCTATCGGCGGGTGTCGCGCAGACGGTGAATGTTGTAAAGCCATTGGCCGAAATCACAAAGGGAAACGTTGCAAACGTCGGACTGAATACGGTCCCGTTCTGCGTGGTATTCGAACCCGTGACAGTCACATCCTGGGAACCGTTATTCCACAATGTATCGGTTACGCAGCCTGTGGAGTCAACAGCCAGGTTGCCGTTGGTCGTCGGGCCGGTGATTGAAAGCGTTCCCGTCGGCACTCCGGTCCCGATGAACTGCACCATGAACGAACTCGTGTCCTGCGGCGTAGCGGCTTCCGTCGTGGGAATATTCGTGCGGATTGTCAGGGTCGCGGTGCGATAGCCGCGTTGGAGCGGCGAGAAGCAGACCTGTATGACCTGCGTGCCGCCGGGCGGAATCAGCGTATCGCCAGCGCCGGTGAACGGCGTGAGCGTGAAATCGAAATCCTTGCCCGAAAGATAGTTCTGCGTAATGCCGATGGTGTCCGAACCGGGATTCGAAAGCTGGACCTGCATGCAGCTATCGGTGCCAAGCTGCACCGAATCGAACGACAGCACCATCGTGTGGTTCAGGTTCGAAACCAGCGCCGACGGCGTGACCGGAGCAATCGTAAGATGCGGAAGGATTCCCAAGCCAAACATCAGGATGGTATCGCTCGGGATATTCGCCGCGTTCGTATTGACGACCAGATGCGCGTCGGGAACCCCCTCGAAGGTCGGAGAGAAGACGATGCCGATCGAATCGGTGACACCCGCAGGTAGCGGGTTTTGCGGTAAGTGCGTGATCGTATAATTATTGGCGTTCAGTCCATAGATGGAGTAACTGTTGAACGTAAGAGGTCCGACACCATTCGATGTGACGTAGATATACTGCGGCGATGAGGAACTCTTCAGTTCTATATTTGTCCCACGGAATAAGACCGATGCGCTATACGATACGCCAGGAACCGCGCCCACGCCTGTCAGTGCAACCGACTGTGTACTCGAATCACGCGCATCGGTAGAAACGCCAAACGTAGCCGTGATCGTACCAGATGTGAAGGGCTCAAACTGGATTTTATATATTGCTGAACTTCCCTGCGGAAGCGCTGTACCATTAATGGGGCCGCTAATGATAGAATATGCCGATGAACCCTGAATGCTGGCCCCGGTGATATGAATGGTCGTGCCGGGAAGACCGACACTCTTGACCGTAGCGATCATTGTATCCGGCGAATTCGGCGTGGCCTGCCCGAAATTCAGGGACTTCGGAGTCAGCGTCATTTCTGCCGCAGGCAACGCATTCGGAGGAGTAAATTGAACATCCGATGCAGGTGTATAGGCTTGCGCGCTGGAACCATATCGAATATAATCGTTCGGGCTGCGAGTCGAAAGCCCATTTAACCCCGTACCACCGCCGTTTCCATCCGCAGGCGCCCCGAGATAGAAGCCGTGATCTTTGTAGACACACTCAACCACATTGCTGGTCTCATATAATTTCACCTCCATGCTGGTGTAATTTCCATTCTCGTAGGTCTCAAAATTAAGCCATTCGATGATGAATACCCGATTGGGCTGAGAACCGACGGTCTGATAATAAATGCCTCCGGAGCTTCCATCGCCATAGACCTGACCACCTGTAACAAGATCGCAGGAAAACGGATTGATTGTGTTTGCATGGTGCGTAAATTCCCCTACGCCATCGTTGTATTCGGTATTGCCATCGTCGGCAAGCGGTGACCATCCCGTGTAGCCATTCGTCTCGACGTACATGGTCGAGCTTGCGGCGTAGTTCACGCTATCGAAGTTGAAGGCGAAAGGCGGGCCTGCGAACGAGTAATTAGCGTCATCATTGTAACCGATGGATGTCCCCCCCGAAGCATCGGTCCATGTGCCGGAGAAAGATGACGCCGTATAGCGAGAAACTTGGGCCTGGGCATAAAGGCTGCGCGAGGAAAAAATCCCAGCGGTAATGAGAATAGAAAGAATGATAAGGAATGCGCCGCGCACGAAGTTGAATCTATTTTTCATAAAAAATCGAAACAAAGCAATGATGATTGAAAATACCAAGCAAAAGAATGAATGAATCTCGATTGTGAACTTCGAAAAGTGAGAATGAGTTCACAAAACGAAAGATTCCCAATGATTTTTAAGGGGTGATTTTCGGCTTGATTTCGCGTGGTGGTCGCCGTCCTCGGCGACAAGAAAGAGGAGCTACCGCTTTGTGGTTACTCCACTGTATTTGCGCCGAGGACGGCGCACACCAGGCGGACTTACTAACTTTTCACCGCTTCCACCTTATATCCCAGTTTTTTCAATCCTTCTACTAAGCCGACTTTGCCGGCGAGATGTCCGGCGCCGACGGCGATGAAAGCCCTGTGGGAATCCAAAATTTTCGGGAGTTCGGCAAGCCACTTCTGATTCCGAACGGTCAGCAGCGATTTCATATCGTCCGGCGAGAGTGAACCGAACTCGGGGTCGTCGAGAATTTCGGAGATTTTTCCGGCGCGATATTCGGCGAGCATTTTATTCAGTTCCTTCACCGCCCCTTTGGGATCGCGGACGAGTTCCATGAGACTCAGCACCTGTTCATCCTGCGGAATGGAATCGAGCGCCTGCGCCTGGTCGCTCGCTTCTTCGAGACCCATCACTCGCTTGCCATGGTTCTTGGCATATTGCTGGAAATAAAGGTCCATCGGGACGCCGGTCTTGTGATTTTCGGGATGCGCCTGCTCGTACATACCTTCCATCACGATGGTATAGACCACGACCGGCTCGGCCAGGTTCAGCATCATGATCGGTACCGGCGAATATTTTTCGACGGCTTTCGTGACCAACTCGAATTGCGAGGGGGTCAGGACGCTATCGAGCGGTGTTTGCGCCATGAGACTCTGGATCGTGAAGCCATGCGCGACGCTATCCATTTCGAGTTCGCCGACGACCATATCGGCCCCACCAAGCGCGTGCATCACGCGCGGCATGGTATCGACATAGCTCGCTTCGAGCAGGTGGAGCGTGCCGAAAAGATAGGAGGTATCGGCCGAGCCGGCTTTCGTAATCCGATAAAACGGAATATGCGAAGCCGGCTTTTTGCTATGCAATACGCTATGCGAAAATAGGAGGAGTGCGCCGAGAAGGAGGGTCATCATGCCTCCCTAACGTACAGCGCGAAGAGAAACTTCCCTTTATTGTTTTACCAATTTTATCATCCTCGTTTCGTCCGCAAGCGTTGCGAGCGTAATAAGTACCCACTGATAAATTCGTTCCGTCGACCGTAAACGAATACAATCCCGGCTGCAAAACCGAACCCTTAAAATCGCGCTGCATGATGCGCCCCAAGAGATCGAAGACTTGGAACGATAAATAGAAATATTCCCCCTAAATTCATAATCTCCATTCATGAATATGGTTTCGTTATTTTTCTAACCCTCCGTAAAAAGCGTCTATTGGGCAGATCCTGTTGAACCGAGATCGGAGAAGTTCTTGAAACGGGCAGCAAAGGAATTCTTTCCGGTACAAAGTGTTCTCATGCGTTCGAAAAAAGAGATAGCAGAAAAATAAGAAAAAACAGCAGAAATTTATGTTCACGGTCATGGTACTCCTCATTATTTTGGTTAGCATCGTGCTTTCGGTGGTGGTTTTGTCACAGTCTTCGAAAGGCGATGGACTTTCGGGTGCGCTGGGCGCGCCGGGATCGGTCGGTGCTGTTTTCGGGGTGCGCCGCGCTTCGGATTTCCTTCAGCGTGCGACGATGTGGCTCGGGGGCATTTTCCTTGGGCTTTGCGTTGTGGCAAACCTCTTTTTTCTTCCTTCGGGCAATAATACGCCGAATGCGGTGGCCGGGGGACAGATGCCGAAGAATGAACCGGTAACACGCCAAGCGCCAGCCCAAGCACAACCCTCGGCTCCGGCTGCACCCTCTTCTCCGGCAGGCGCTCAGCCAGGAACGGGACAGACGAATCCCGATAACTCGCCGATGAAGTAAAAACCTGGATTTGGAGGATTTTATTGGATTTCCAGGGTTGGATTTTCAGGATAGATTTTAGGAAATTTATCGAATAAGTTTTAGTTTTAGCCAGATCGATCTTGGAACATCCAGTCCGGTGATCGATGTGAAAATCCATCCAATCCGATACGCATGGCTATTCATGCGCGTAATTCTGAGATATGAAGGTTGAATTCTACAAACATCCGCTTGGCGAAGAAGAAATTTCGAGCTTGGCCGAGACAGTCCATTCCACGTTCCTGACATCAGGCCCGAAGACGAAGGAATTCGAAGCAAAATTTGCCGAAATGCTTGGCGCGAAATACTGCGTCGGCGTTACGAGCTGGACGATGGGCGGCTTCATTGCGCTGAAGGCGCTGGGTATCGGCGAGGGCGATGAAGTCATTACGACGCCGATGACATTCATGGCGACGGGGAACATTATTCTCGAATGTGGCGCGCGTCCGGTCTTTGTGGATGTGGAACCGGAGACGGGAAATATTTCTTGCGATGAAATCGAACGAGCCATTACTGCCCGCACCCGAGCAATCCTTCCGGTTCATCTCTATGGGCAAATGTGCGATATGCGGCGAATGCGAGAAATTGCACGAACGCATAAGATTGCGATTGTCGAAGATGCGGCGCATTGCGTAGAAGGCGTTCGGGATGGAATGAAACCGGGACAGGCTCGCATCGCCGACGATGCTCCCGATATGGCTGTCTTCAGTTTTTATGCGACCAAGAATCTCGCATCTGGCGAAGGCGGCGCCATCACGACGAACAGCGAGGAAATCTACGAAAAGCTTCTCATGCTCCGATTGCATGGCATGAATAAATCCGCGGCGGATCGATACACCGCACGCTTCAAGCATTACGACATGCAGATGCTCGGCTATAAGTGCAATATGTTCGATCTGCAAGCGGCCATGCTGCTTCCGCAGCTTGCGCGACTTAAGGAACGGCTTGCTCGCCGGGAAGCGATTTGTCAGCGGTATGAAAAAGGGTTTCGAAATGCGAAAGGAATTGCGTTCCCATCCGTTCTTCCGAATTCCGTATCGGCGCGGCATCTATTTACGATTTGGGTCGATCCGAATATTCGCGATGCGGTGCTCAACGATTTGCAGGACCGTGGCATCGGCGTCGCAGTGAATTTTCGTTCCATCAACCGTCTTACCTATTACAGAGAAACGCTGGGCCTTGCCGAAGGATCATTCCCCATTGCCGAACGCATCGGCGATTCGACCATCACGCTCCCGCTCTATACGAAGCTGACCGAAGAAGAGATCGATTATGTAATCGAGCAGGTGAAGGAGTCGGTCGCGGAGCTTTCGATGGCCGACGTAATGGCGTAGCAGGAAAATGCGGTGCTGATTTTCTTTGAATTGGCGTTGTAGGGTCGAATGTCGAAAACACGATCCGTATTAGGCAAAGGCTTGAGCGCGCTTATTCCTGGCATGGCGCAGGAAGAGACGCGGCTTTCGGGCATCGAGCTTGCCCATCCGCACGAGGCACAGCCTGCCACGCAGCATCATCCGCGTATCGCGGAAATCGAGATTGCGCGTGTGGCGCCGAACCCGTTACAGCCGCGAAAAGAATTTTCTCCTGAAGGTCTTGCCGAACTGACAGAGTCGATCCGCGAGCATGGAATTATTCAGCCG